>DATKLH010000246.1:0-6281 GCA_035542515.1 Casimicrobiaceae bacterium | reverse complement strand
GATCCACAAGGGCTCGGGGGCGACGGCGATGATGGCCATGCAGGAACGGTCGCTCGCGGAACCCTCCGCAGCCGATGCGCTCGACCTGGCGACCTCGCTGCGCGAGGGCCTGAGGTCCGCATTGAACGCCGCCCAAGCGCTGGAGCATCCGTTGCTGTTCGCGAGCGTTGCGATCGCGACGCTGCGCATGCCTGTCCGTCATGTGCGTGGCGGAAGCGAATCGATAATCCATGAGCCGCAGCCGTTTGAGCGGGCGAGCCCACGATGAGCGCGACGACGACGGTCGGCGTCATCGGGCTGGGCAGCATGGGTCGCCCGATGGCGCGCAATCTGGCGAACGCGGGCCATCGCGTGCTCGGTTACGACATTTCCGAACGCGCGATGGCGAGCGCCGTCGCCGATGGCGTGAGCGCTGTGCCCGACGCCGCTTCGCTCGCTGCGCAATGCGAGCTCGTCATCACCATGGTGTGGGACGATGACGCCTTGCGCGAGGTGCTGTTCGGCGCGACCGGCGTTACGGCGTCCGCACCTCTTCCGCAATGCGTGGTCGACCTCAGCACGACATCGGTGAGCGTGGCGCGTGAAGCGGGTCGCCTGCTTGCAGAGCGCGGCGTCGCTTTTCTCGATGGCGCGATCATCGGCGGAGGAGCGCCGGCCGCCAAGGCGGGAACCTCACCCATCGTCATGGCGGGTGAGCGTGCGACCTTCGACCGTTACCTTTCGGTCCTCGCGCGGCTCGGCACATGCGACTACGTCGGCGCGCAGGGTCTCGCCAAGGTCGTGAAGATCATCAACAACCTGCTCGTCGGTGTGGTGACTGCGGCCAACGCCGAGGCGCTGTCGCTCGGCGTCGCGATGGGCCTCGAGCTGCGCGAGCTCGTCGAGCTGATGGGGCAGAGCTGCGGCAGCTCGCGGGTGCTCCAAAGCTACATGGGTCGTTTCGTCGAGGAAGGCCGTTATGGCGATGGGCTGATCGGTCACCGCCTGATGGCCAAGGACCTGCGGCTGGCGGCCGATCTCGCGGAGGAGGTCGACTGTCCGGCGACGCTGCCGCGCTTTGCCGAGCACATGTATGTCGCGTTCGGTCGCGCGCTTGGCGCCGAGCGTCCGTTCCCGTCGGCTTACGAGTATTTCCGACAGGTGAATGGCGGTTCGACCGATGGATCGCGAGGCGCGATCGCCCCGGAAAGCTGCAAACACGAGGAAGCCCGACAATGACGGTACGTTGCATCGACATGCGGTTGCGTCCCCCGATTCCCGAATGGGTGAGCGGACCGACGTTCAAGACGGCGATGTACTACCCTCGGCAGGTGAACGGCTTCAAGGGCGCCCGCTCGGCGTGGCTCGAATCGATGGAGTTGCTGTTCGACGAGATGGACACGAGCGGCGTGCGCTACGGTGTCGTGATGGGACGCGCGTCGTCCGGACAGCTCGGCGGCGTGGGCAACCAGGCGATCGTCACCACGCTCCAGCGTTGGCCGGACCGCTTCGTCGGCTTTCTCGGCATCGACCTGGAGAACATCGGCCCGGCGCTGCAGGAAACGCAGCGGCTGGTGCGCGAGCCGGGGGTGGTCGGCATTTCGATCGAGCCGGGCTCGAGCAGGACACCGCGCCTGGCCGACGACCCCGCGCTGACGCCGATCTACGAAGCGTGTCTCGACTGGCAGCTTCCGGTGTCCATTTCGCTCAGCGGTCTGCTGAGCTCGCTCGCCGGACACGACTTGTCATGGTGCAGTCCGATTCCGGTCCAGCGCGTGGCGATGCGCTACCCAGAGCTCAAGATCATCGTGTCGCACGCGGCGTGGCCATGGGCCGACCAGATGGTGAGCATCGCGCTCATCTGTCACAACATCTACGTATCGCCCGACCTGTACATCGCGACGGCGAACATGCCGTGCGCGCGCAGCTATGTCGACGCGGCCAACTGCTATCTTTCGGATCGCACGTTGTTCGGCACCGCCTATCCCACGCGGCCGCTCGACGAATGCGTGCGCGACTTCCTCGGCATGGGCTTTAACCCCGCGATCGTGGACAAGATCCTGTACGGCAACGCAGCGCGGCTGCTTGGACTCCCCGCGTGACGACCTACAGCATCCATCCGCTGGAGATCGGTCGGCGCAGGGCCGACAGCGCCTTGTTCATGTTCCTGACCGATCCGGGCGTGGAGATCGAGATCGCGTACCGGCTTTGGGTGCTTCGCAGCGGCGAGCAATTGTTCGTGGTCGATACCGGTCCGCCGCTCGAGGAAGCGCATCGACGCGGCATCACGCGTGTTCGCGAGATCGACGAAGCGCTCGCCGAGGTCGGTGTGCGCGGCGAGGATGTGCGCACCGTCGTGCTCACGCACTTGCATTGGGACCACGCCGCCAACGCGGCGAAATTCCCCAACGCGGTGTACCTCGCGCAGCGCGGCGAGATCGAATTCTTTCGCAGCCACGCTCGCGAGCATCCGGCGATGAATCGCTTCTTCAGCCACCAGGCGTATCTCGGCACGCTGATCGACCAGGGACGCATAAGGCCCATCGACGGCGATCAGCCGATCGCACCCGGGCTCACGGCAATGCGCGTCGGAGGACACACGCCCGGATCGCAGATGCTGGTGGTCGATGCCGTCGAGGGGACCTCGGTCATCACCGGCGATGCGATCCCGCTGCATCGCAACTACCTCGAGAACATTCCCTCGGGCATCGTGGTGAACACGCTCGAAGCGATCGCGGCGCTCGAGCGCGTGCGCGCACTGCGGCCGGCGGTGATCTACACCGGCCACGATCTGCAGCCTTGCCTCAAGCCGGCGTAGCGGCCGGTCGTCACACACAACAACCACGGAGGAGAACGGCATGTCCAAGCACTGTCTGGCACGCGCCGCAGCCGCCATGAAGCTCCTGGCGGTCGCTGCGCTCGTCACCGCTTCGCTGTCGGCGTCTGCCGCCGACTTCTCGAAGTCGCCCAAGATCACGTTGCGACTGACCTCGGCCTCGCCGCCCGGCATGGAGGACAGCAAGGCCCTGACCGATACGGCGGAGTTCCTGAAGAAAGCGACCGATGGCACCGTCGTGCTGCAGCCCTTCTACAGCAGCTCGTTGTTCGACGAGATTGCTGGCATGGGCGCGGTGCAGAGCGGACTCATCGATATGGCGGTTGCCTGCACCTGCAACATGACCAAGCAGACCAATGCCTATCTGTTCTCCGACGTGCCGTACCTGTGGAAGGGAATGGATAACGGGCGCGACGTCTGGAACGGCCCGATCGGGGTACGCATCCGCAAGGAGCTGAGCGAGAAGCTCGGCATGATTCCGGTGGCGTATACGCCAAGCGGCGGCGGCTATCGCATCCTGTGGAACAACAAGCACGCGGTGAAGGTCCCCTCGGACATGAAGGGGGTCAAGATCCGCACCACGGCGACGCCGATCGAGCAGGAATTCTGGAAGCGCATGGGTGCGATCCCGACACCGGTGGACGTCAAGGAGATCTACACGGCGCTCCAGCAGGGGCTGGTCGACGCCGAGCACCTGCAGCCGGTCTGGCTCACGTTGCTCAAGCACGACGAGGTGGTGAAGTACGGCACCGAGATCGGCGCGCTCGCCGTCTACCGCGTGACCGTGATCGGTCAGAAGTCCTACGACAAGATGGATGCGGCGCAGAAGCAGGCGTTCGCCGACGCCATGAAGTTCTTCGAAGACAAGGCGTACGCCTACAACCGCGCGCTGCGCGACACCTCGATGAAGGCGATCAAGTCGCGCGGCATCCAGCTCCACACGCCCGGTCCCGCGGAAATGAAGGAGTGGCGCGACTATGGCTCGCAGTTCATGCAATCCGACGTCGTTCGCGCGAGCGTCAGCAAGGAAGCGATCGACGAAGCCGTGAAGGCGCAGCACTGAACGCAAGCGCCTCGACCAGCATTGCCTTGCGCGCGACGGCGCCGATGCACGGTGTCGTTCGCGCGACCGGTCGGTCACCGAGCTCATGCTGAAGGCCTACGATATTCTCACGCGGGCGTTCCGTGTCGCCGGTGCGATCTGCGTCATCGCGATGCTCGTGATCCTGCTGGCGAGCATCGTGCTGCGGGAGTTGTTCGCGCTTCCCCTGGTATGGGCCAACGAGGTTTCGATCGCACTGTTCGTGTGGACGGTCTTCCTCGGCGCGGGTGTGGCGACCGCGGAGAACGCGCACATCCGCTTCGACATCGTCGCGAGTCGCCTGCCGCTGGCGGGTCGGCGCACGCTGGGGCTGTTGGTGACCTACGGAGGGCTGGTCCTGCTCGTCGGCTTCTGGTTGACGAGCATCTACGTCACCTACGTCTACCGCGACCAGCGCTTCACCACCATCGTGGCGTCGGCGGCATGGCAATGGGCGGCCGTGCCGGCAGGCACGCTGCTCGCGATCGTGGGCTGGTTGCGCCATGGCAAGTGGCGTTGGCGTGAGGGCGAGCTGACCGAGAAGCCGGCCAGCGAGATCCCCGGCATCTGACTCGACATGCAAATCATCGTCTGCACCGCATCGTACCGACCGTGGAACTGATCCTTCTTACCACGGTGTTCCTGGTCGCCATTGCGCTTTCGCTCGACATCGCGTTGAGCATGATCCTCGCGAGCGCAGTGCTTCTGCTGGTGACCGGTGTGGTGCCGTTGCACCTGATCGCGGAGAAGGCGGTCTCGCAGGTCTCGTTGTTCCCGCTGCTCGCCATACCGGGTTTCATCGTTGCCGGCGAGTTGATGAACGTGACGGGGCTCACGCGTGCGCTGGGCGAGCTTGCACGCGCGCTGGTAGGGCGATGGACCGGCGGGATGGGGCTTGCGACCGTGCTGGCGTGCATGATCTTCGGCGGCATGACCGGCTCCGGTCTCGCGGAGACGGTGGCGATTGGAACGCTGATGATCCCGATGCTCGAGCAGCACGGCTACCCGCGCTCGTTCTCGGCGGCGATCGTCGCCTCGGGCGGCAGTCTCGGTCCCATCATTCCGCCGTCGATCCCGATGGTGATCTACGCGAGCATCGCACCGACGGTCTCGGTCGCGGCGTTGTTCATCGGCGGCGTGGTTCCGGGGATCCTGATCGGCCTCGGCTTCATGGGAGTCGTCGTCATCCGCAGCCGCAAGCTGTTCGCGACCGCGCCTTCACGACAGGAGGCGAGCGAGTCTTTCGGCCGCATTGGCGTTCGCGCGTTGCCGGCGCTGATGGTGCCCGTCATCATTCTCGGCGGATCGCTTGGCGGCTACGTGACGGTCACCGAAGCATCGGTGCTGGCGGCGATCTATGTGTTGCTCTACGGACTGATCGCCGGGACGGTGACCTGGAAAGCACTCTACAAGGCCGCTGCCAACACGGCGACCGCCACCGGCCTGTTCGGATTCATCATCGCGGCGGCCGGACCTTTCGCGTTCTTTCTCGCGCTCTACCAGGCGCCGGAGGCCGTGGGCAATCTGCTCGTGACGCTTTCCGGAGGCAACGCGGACGTGCTCATGGTCTTCCTGACCATCGTGCTGCTGGTGCTCGGCTGCCTGGTGGAAGCCACGTCGCTGGTGATCATCCTCGCACCGATCCTGGCCGGCACGGCCACGGTTGCGCACATCGACCAGCTTCACATGGCGCTGGTTGCGATCACCGCGCTCATGATCGGATTGTTCACGCCACCGGTCGGCACCAATCTGTTCGCGGTGGTGAGCATCGCCGGCGAGACTCTGGAAAAGATCTCCCGCGAGGTCGTTCCGTTCGCCATCGTGGCCGGCCTGGTCGTGCTGGCGCTCGCGCTCATGCCATCGCTGGTGGTGTGGCTGCCGCACCTGACGATGAAGTGAGCGACGATCAAAGAGGGCATCCAAAGTGACAGCAATGCAACACCAAACGCAGGCGAGCACGCCTTCCGGCATGCGAAGCGATCGACATGACTGAACCCACCGTCGACTACGTCGTGGTCGGAGCCGGCTCCGCAGGCTGCGCGCTCGCGGCGCGCCTGAGCGAGAACGGACGCTATCGCGTGATGCTGCTCGAGGCGGGCGGCGAGGATCGCAGCATCTGGATCCACCTGCCGCTCGGGGTGGGAAAGCTGCTGACCAACGAGCGCTATGCGTGGAAGTTCCAGACCGAGCCGCAGGCCGAGTTGCGCGGCAAGCGCATCTACTGGCCGCGCGGCAAGGTGCTCGGCGGATCGAGCGCGATCAACGGCACCGCGTACATCTGGGGCGATCCGCGCGAGTTCGACCGCTGGGCGCAACGCGGAATCGCCGGCTGGTCCTTTGCCGAAGTGCATCCGTACTTCCAGCGGCTGGAATCCAATCCGTACA
>DATKLH010000245.1:0-12424 GCA_035542515.1 Casimicrobiaceae bacterium | reverse complement strand
CGGATGCGGCAAATCGACGCTGCTGCGCGAGGTGCTTCTGCTGCAGCCCGCCATCTCGGGATCGATCCGCGTGTTCGGCCAGGAGGTGCTCGGGTTGAACGACGAGCAGGCGCTGCCGCTGCGGCGACGCTGGGGCGTGGTTTTCGAGCGAGGCGCGCTGTTCAGCTCCCTCACCGTGACCGAGAACGTCGGCATGGTGCTGCACGAGCACACGCGATTGTCGGCGCGTCTGATCGACGAAGTCGCCGGCATCAAGATCGCGCTGACCGGGTTGCCGCCCGATGCAGGCCCGAAGTATCCCAACGAGCTGAGCGGCGGCATGCGCAAGCGCGCGGCGCTCGCTCGCGCACTGGCACTGGATCCGGAGCTGTTGTTCCTCGACGAACCCACGGCCGGCCTCGACCCGTTGAGCGCGTCGGGCATCGACGAGCTGGTTCGCAGCCTGCGCGAGACCCTGGGGCTCACGATCATGATGGTGACGCACGATCTCGACCTCCTGTGGCGCGCCGCGGACCGCGTCGCGGTGCTCGGCCAGGGACACATCCTCGGTGTGGGAACGATGCCCGAGCTCGCCAAGCTGTCCGATCCGCTCATCCACGAATACTTTTACGGTCCGCGCGGGCGCGCCGCGCAGGAACAGGCATGGAAGCGAAATTCAACTTCGCCGTCGTAGGAGCCTTCGTGCTCGTGCTCGGAGCCGCCCTCATCGGTGGCGTGCTGTGGCTCTCCAGCGGCAGGTACTACGGCAAGAGCTACGTCACCTATCGGACCTACATGACCGAATCGGTCGCCGGCCTCAACCTCAACGCGCCGGTGAAGTACCACGGCGTCGATGTCGGCCTGGTGCGCAGCATCGAGCTCAATCCGGCCAACACGGAGGAGGTCGAGCTGACGCTCTCGATTATTCGCGGCACGCCGGTGAAGAGCGACGCGGTCGCGATGATGGGCACGCAGGGCCTGACGGGCATCGCATATGTGGAGCTGAACGGGGGCCACCGCGATTCGCCAACGCTGCCCGAGCGCGATCGCGAACCCTATCCGGTGATACGGTCCGGCCCGTCGCTGATGACGCGGCTGGACACGGGCGTCACGGCGTTGATCGCCAACGTCTCGCGTGCGTCCGACAGCATCAGCGCGCTGCTCGACGAGGACAACCGCCGCGCGATCGCCAGGACGCTCGCCGACCTGCAGCGGGTTTCACACACGCTCGCGGCGCGCTCGTCGGACATCGATGCCGGTCTTTCGAAGGCCGCGCGCACCATGGACAATACGGAGCGCTTCACCGCCGACCTGCCGCGCCTGGTGCAGCGTATCGAAGCCAGTGCGGAGCGCTTCGACCGCATGGCCGACGCGGTGGCGGCGGCCGGCAGCAGCGGCAAGCAGACGCTCGACAGCACGCGCGCGGACTTGCAACAGTTCACTGGCGACGGTCTGTCCGAAGTGCGACAGCTTGTCGCGGAGTTGCGAGAGTTGACGGCCACCTTGAGTCGCGTGGGCAGCGACGTGGAACGCAATCCGAGCCTGTTGATCTACGGCCGCCCACCAGCCAGGCGGGGGCCGGGCGAATGAACGCCGTGAAGACGATGACCGGATGTCCGCGCAATGCCGATGCCAGGCGCGCGCAGTCAGGCCGTACCCGACGTTCGCCGGGCATCGTGATGCTGGCGCTTGCGGTGTTCGTATCCGCCTGCACCGCGCTCCAGCCGCCACCTGCGGAAATCGTCAATGTGTACGTGCTCGACGTCGCGCCGGCGCTCGGCAAAGTCCAGGATCAGCCGCGACGCGATGTCGTGATCGCGGTGGCGCCGCCACGCGCATGGCCGGGTTTCGATACGACACAGATGGTCTACGTGCGGTCGCCCTATGCGCTCGAGGCCTTCGCGGTCAGCCGGTGGACCGATGCTCCTGCGCGCATGCTTGCGCCGCTCCTGGTGCGCGCACTCGAACAGACGGGAAGCTACCGCGCAGTGGTCCAGATGCCTACAACCGCTACAAGCGATCTGCGCCTCGACGCGGAAGCGGTGCGCCTGCAGCAGAACTTCGCGACCCGACCCAGTCGCGCCGAGATCTCGATCCGCTTGCAGCTCACCGACGTGCGAAGCAAGCGCGTCATCGCGAGCGACGTGATCGAAGAGACGGAGAACGCTGCCAGCGAAGATGCCGCGGGCGGTGTGTTGGCGCTGAACACCGCGCTACGCCGCGTGCTCGAGCGCGTAACGGCGTTCTGCGCGCAGGCTTCCGCAAGCCGCTGAAGGCTGCTGCGCGGTCGTTGGCAGGGATCGTTACGCCGAACGTCAGTCGCCTGTGCGGTCCTTGGCGGGAAGTTCGCCCCGCCGCACCCACACACCGCCTTCCTCGCAACGCAGCAGCTCGCTGCCGCTCAGAACCAGCTGCCCGCGTGCGTACGCGATGCCGTTGTAGTAGCACTGCGCTGCGGCGGGCTGCTCGAGATCGAGCGAACGCTCCTCGTCCTCGTCGAAGATCGGCGAGGTTTGCAATTCAGGGTCGGGCGCGCCCACTTGCGGAATCGAATCGTTCATCGCTGCTCCGGGATGGAAAGACGTCGTCGTGCAAACACGAGTGCGGACATGCGGCCCCACTCGACGCGCGGTGGCGAGAGACTTGGCCGCCGCGGCAGACCTCGTCATGTCCCTTGCGTGTCACGCGACTTCGCCGTTTGTCGCGCGATCGCTCGGGCCGCCGCGCGCGGTTCCAGAGCGCAGCAACGCGACCACTTCGTCGTCGCTGACCTGCGGGAAGCTCGCATAGAACTGACCCACGGCATGGAAGAACTCGGGCGCCTGGAGGCAAACGACCTCGTCGGCATGCTCGCGCACCTTGGCAAGCGCGTCCTGGGAGGCGACCGGCACCGCACACACAAGGCGCTTCGGCTTGCGCGCGCGCATGGCGTGCAGCGCGGCGACCATCGTCGCACCGGTTGCCAGTCCGTCGTCCACGACGATCACCACGCGTCCCGACGGATCGAGTGGGGCACGCGCAGGCGTGTACAGGGCACGGCGCTCACGGATGGTCGCCAACTGGTCGGCGATCTCGCTGTCGATGTAGGCGCGCGACGCGCCTGCGGCTTCGGCGTAATCGGCGATGTACGACCAGCCGGTTTCGTCGACCGCGCCGATCGCGAACTCCGGGCTTCCCGGTGCGCCCAGCTTGCGAACGAGCACCACATCGAGGTCGCCATCCAGCGCGCGCGCAATGATGGCCGCCATCGGGACGGCACCGCGCGGGATCGCAGCGACCAGGACATGCTGTCCGCGGTAACGCGCCAGGGCTGCCGCAAGCCGCTCTGCCGCGTCGTTGCGATCCCGATAGATCATGTCACGTTGCGGTCGTATGAACATGCGATGAATCGCCGGCTGTCGAGACAAGGTGCTGCAGGCCAACGCGATATGGCCATTATCGTCTGCTTCCGGCCGGACGAGGCGCACGGCCGAGCCCGATGCGGCGGAATGCGCACAGCTATTGACCCGCGTCAAGCCGGCGCAGGTTCCAAAGCGGAGGTCTCGCGCGCTCCGAGCGATATTCGTGTCGCGGCGTGTCCGGCTAGCGCACGCGCAACGCGCTGAAGCCGAGCGCAATGGCGCCGAGCAACAGCATCATCGCGAATTCGAATGAATGGTCCGTGATTCCGCCGCCCTTGAGGAAGATGTCGCGGATCACCACCAGGTAGTAGCGCAACGGATTCACCCAGGTGAGAAGCTGTATCGCCTGCGGCATGTTGCGTATCGGAAAGGCGAATCCCGACAGCACCGTCATCGGCATGATGAAGAACATCGCGGACATCATGGCCTGCTGTTGCGTGGCGGCATAGCTCGATACCAGCAGCCCGAGGCCTTGCGTGCTCGCGAGCAGCACCAGGCTCGCAAGGATGACCGCCCCGATGTGGCCACGCAGGGGAACGCCGAACCAGGTCACCGCGAGCAACGTGATGAGCGCGACATCGATCAGGCCCACGCAGGCGACGGGCACCATCTTCCCGGCGAGGAACTGCAGCCGTCCCACAGGCGTGACCATGAGCCGTTCGAGCGTACCCATCTCGCGCTCGCGGACGATCATCATCGCGGTAAGCATCATCGTGCCGACGAACAGGACATTCGCCATGATGCCGGGTATGAAGAACCAACGGTCCTCGAGGTTGGGATTGAACCAGGCCCGTTCCTCGACCGCGACCGGTGCGGTGTAGCCGGCGGAAGTCGCGGCGTATTGCGCGACCACCTGCGAAAGCTCGGCCATCACGAGCTGTGCGGTGTTGGAATCGGATCCGTCCGCGATGAGCTGCAGTCGCCGCAAGGTGGCGAAATGCGCCGGCAGCTGCACGATCACGCTCACCTTGCCGGCGTCGATGAGCGCGCTCGCCGACTCCATGGACGGCTCGAACTGCAGCGTGTAGTGTCCGGTCGCGACGATCGCCGCGAGCAACTCGCGGCTTTGCGGGCCGCCATCGCGGTCGACGATCGCCACGTCGGCGTGCCGCACATCGAAGGTCGCCGCGTAGCCGAAGATGAAGAGCTGTATCAGCGGCGGAGCGATCAAGGTGAAACGCATGCGAGGATCGCGCAGAAGCTGCGCGAACTCCTTGCGCAAGAGGGCCGCCAACCGCCCCAGCGCGATCGCGATGCGCAGCCTCACGGCTCCAGTCCCAGGCGGTTTGCGCGGCGATACAGCAGCGTCGCGAGCACCGTCAGCACCGTGGCCAACGCTGCGACCGAGGGCCATAGCACGAACGGCGAGACTCCCTTGAGGAAGATCGCCTTCGAGAGCGACACGAAATACCGGGCGGGGAATACCGCGGTCGCATATTGCAGCCACAAGGGCATGTTGCCGATGGCATAGATCGCGCCCGACAGCAGGAACGACGGCAGGAAGGTCGTCACCTGCACGAGCTGGCTCGCGAGCATCTGGTTGCCGGCGGAGACCGAGATCAGGGCACCCTGGCACATCACCACGAGCAGGAACAGGGCCGA
The DNA here is from genome assembly GCA_035542515.1 of Casimicrobiaceae bacterium. GTDB lineage: Bacteria > Pseudomonadota > Gammaproteobacteria > Burkholderiales > Casimicrobiaceae > VBCG01. The sequence continues at coordinate 7,442 of DATKLH010000245.1, read as the reverse complement.
TGCGGCGACGATCGATGCCAGCGAACCCTGCAGCGGGATGCCGAAGATGAACACCGCGACCGCGATCGCCGCGAGCACGTCGACCATGCCGATCACGAAGTACGGCGCGAGCTTGCCGACCAGGAACTCCATGCGCGACAGCGTCGTGGTCCTGAGCATGACCAGGTTGCCAAGCTCCATCTCGCGCGCGATCGTGAGCGCCGTCATGAGTGCGCCGACGACCGACATCACCAGGACGATCACGCCGGGCACGATCGCGTAGCGGCTTTCGTTGGCCTCGTTGAACCAGGTCCGGCTGTCGATCTCGATATAGGGCGCGACACCACTCAGTGACAGTGCGTAGCGGTTGACGAGCGCAAGCGCGTAGTTGCGCACCAGCCGCGCCGTGTTCGCATCGGTGCCGTCGAGGATCAACTGGATCTTCGCACTGCCCCGAGCGAGATCGCGCGCGTAATCGTCGGGAATCACGATGGCCGCCCAGACGCGCCCCTGCTGCAGCGAGGCGGCCAGCGCCTTGCGGTCGCGGTACCGTTCGGCGATGTGGAAAGCGGGGCTGCCCGCGAACTGAGCGGCCAGATCGTTGGATGCCGCATCGGACGACTCCTGCAGCACGCCGATCGGCGCCGCCAGGATGTCGAGCCGGATCGCGTAGCCGTACAGGAAGAGCATGATCAACGGCATGAGGAACATGAGCGCAAGGCTGCGCTTGTCACGGATCAGGTGGTGAACCTCCTTGCGCATCATCGCGCCCACGTTACGCATGTTCATGCGCGCACCCCGTGTTGCTGCAGCAGGGACACCACGACATCCTCGAGGACCGCGGGCGCCGGCGCAATGGAGTCGATCGCTACCTTTGCGCCTAAGGCGCGCTCGCGCACGGCGCGTATGGTCGCGTCCACATCGACGCCTTGCCGCAAGCGTGCACGCACGCGACCTGCGTGCGGAACGACCTCGAGCACCTCGTCGCTCCCACGCAGGAGTGCGAGGCAGGCGGCGATTTGCGGCGTTTCGACTTCGAGTGTGGCCAGGTCGTGCGCGCTCTCGAGCAGCTCCTGGGGGCTGCCGTCGGTCAATACTGCGCCTGCGTGCATCAGCGCGAGACGGTCGCAGAACTGCGCTTCATCCATGTAATGCGTCGTGATGAGGACGCCGACCTCGCGCTCGGCAAGCTCGTAGACAAGCTCCCAGAGGTCGCCGCGTGCCAGCGGATCGAGACCCGAGGTCGGCTCGTCGAGGAACAACACCTGCGGCTCGTGCAGCAGTGCGCCCGCCACGGCAAGACGGCGTTGATACCCGAGCGGAATGCGGCTGGCGCGACTCGACGCGCTGCGTTCGAGGTCGAGACGATTCAGCGCCCACGCGATGCGTTGCTTCGCCTGCGCGTTGGACAGGCCGTACAGCCCCGCTTGCAAGGCGAGGTTCTCGCGAACGGTGAGGTCGCCGTAGAGCGCAAAGCGTTGCGCGACGTACCCGATCCGGCCACGCGCCTGGCGCGCGTGATGGATCATGTCGAAGCCGCCGACGCGGATGGTTCCGCTGGTGGGCGGCAACGTGCCGCACAACATCCGGATCGCCGTCGTCTTGCCGGCCCCGTTGGCACCGATCATGCCGAAGACCTCGCCGCGCGCCACGGCAATGTCGATGCCCGCCACGGCAGTAAAGTCGCCGAAGCGCCTGGTCAGCCCGCGCGCTTCAATGGCGTTCGGCAGCGGCATGGTCACGGCTTCGGGTGCGCGATAAGGCAAGCTCGCGCATCGCGACGTCGTGCAGCGAGGGTCGCAACGCCTGCATGGAAAGCGCAAGCGCCGCAACCCGCAACTCGTCGGCGAATGTCGAGGTGACGGCTGCATCGCGCAGCCACACTCGCAGCGTTCGCCCCACCGGAAACACCAGATCGACCGATGCCATGGCGCGCACCACGGTACGCTTCGCGCGCGCGTCCGGACCGCTGAGCTCGACCAATTGGGCGTGCACTTGCGTGATCAGCTCGAGCGGCGGGCCCGACCGGGTGAAGCGTCCCTCCGATAGCATTCCAACCCGGTCGCAGCGCTCGGCCTCGTCGAGATTGGATGTCGCGTAGACGATCGCGACGCCTTCGGCGCGCACTTGCTCGAGCAGCTGCCAGAACGCTCGGCGCGACACCGGATCGACGCCCGTGGTCGGCTCGTCGAGCACCATGAGCTCCGGGTGACTGACGAGCGCGCAGGCGAGCGCGAGCTTTTGCATCATGCCGCCGCTCAATTGCCCGGCGCGCCGCTGCACGAAAGGCGCAAGACCGGTGCGCTCGAGCAGATCCGACATGACGCGTCTCACCTGCGCGCGAGCGAGCCCGTGCAGATCGGCGAAAAGCTGCAGGTTTTCTCCGACGGTCAGGTCGAGGTACTGTCCGAACGTCTGCGGCATGTACGCGACGCGCGAGCGTAGCCGCGTGTCCTGTGCGGGCATGCCGAGCACAGTGAGCCGACCCCGGTCCGGCGCGAGCTGCCCGATGACCAAGCGCATGAGAGTCGTCTTGCCGGCGCCGTCGGCGCCCACGACGCCGAAGATCTCGCCTCGCGCAAGCTGAAAGCTCGCGTCGGTCAGGACCTCATGCGTTTGGTACGAGAATCGCAGTCCGCTGGCCGCGACGACCCCATCGTTCATCGGGCGATCGCGATGCGGACATCGGCCGGCATTCCAATCTTGAGGCGACCCTGCGCGTCGTCGACGTCGACTTTCGCGCGGTACACGAGGTCGACGCGCAACGCGCGCGTTTCGACCGTCTTGGGCGTGAACTCGGCCTCCGGCGAAACGAAGCTCAAGCGACCGGCGAAGACGCGTCCGGGCAGCCCATCGATGGAAATTTGTGCCGCCTGCCCCAGACGCACGCGCGCCAGATCGCTTTCACTCAGGTAGACGCGCACCCACGGCCGGTCGAGCTCGGCGACGCGCAGAACAGCTTGTCCGGCCGTGACGTTCTGACCGCGCTCGGCGACTCGAACACTGACCACACCCGAGCACGGGCTCACCAGACGGGTGTAGGAAAGCTGTTGCTCGGCCGTCTCCACGGCGACCTTGGCCGCCTGCAGATCCGCTCCGGCACGAGCGATGTCCTCCCGGCGTGGGCCTTCGCGCAGGAGCGATAGACTCTGGCGTGCCTGATCGAGCTTCGCGGTGGCGACCTCGAGTTGATCGTTGGCGGAATCGAGCTGCTGCGGTGGCGCGAAGTGCTCGGCGACGAGTTGCGTCATGCGCTGTTGCTGCACGCGCGCGAGACTCAGGTCCGCTTCGGCCTGGCGCACTGCTGCTTCGGCGGCGCGGATATCCTGCGTCCTCGACCCGGCCTTCAACAGCGCGAGCGCCTTGTCGGCCGAATCGGCCTGTGCGCGTGCACGGGCGAGTGCGAGCTCCAGATCGCGCGGATCGAGCTCGGCGAGGACCTCGCCTTCGGCCACGGCCTTTCCTTCGTCGGTGTCGAGCCGCTGGATGCGGCCGCTCACCTGGAACGACAGATCCACTTCGTGCGCGTCCACTGTACCGGCGAGCAGCAGCACATCGTCCCTGGAGTGGCCGCCCCATGGCCAGTCGATGGCTTCGCAACCGGCGATCGTGGCGAGGATGCCGGCGGCGATGCACGCGACGATGCAATTGGCACGCGAGCGTGTGGCGCTTGCGCCAAAACGCACCTTGGCGATAGAACAAAGGAGCTTCATCTTCCGAGCCGGAGCGACGCGCCCGGAAAGCGGCCGCGCCTGCACGATCGACGTTAGTCGACTGCGCCTTCGACGCATTGATGCGCGTCAACCGTGAATGGTTGAGCAGCGTCCCTCAGAACACGGCGGATCGCTTCGTTGCTCGAGCCACTGCAGTCAGCCGAGCCCGCGTCTGTCGGGCTTGGCGTCGCCGTGTGCGACCTGCACGACTCTTGCGCGTGGTTCGAAAAGCGAAAGCCCCGGTTGCCTTGGCACCGGGGCTTTCTGCCCACCGTCGTGAGCGCCTGAAGCGTTCGCCTTGCATTCGGCAACGGCATGCGCACTCGCGCGACCGGGCCCCTTGCGCCGCCGATCCGTATCGGCATCGGTTGGAACGCTCATCAGACAACTCTAGGTTAGGCCCTGGGTGCAGTCGGCGCAAGCGCGATCCTCTCGGATGTTGATGCGAGTCAAACATGCGCTTGCTGTCGACATCGCGCGGTAACGCGCGCGGGAGAACACTCGTGCGTCGGCGGCGGAATCGAAGCGTGTCGCTTGTCACCTCGCGCCCGTCGCGCAGGAGTTTGCGGGGGTCTTCGGGCTGTTCTGAAACGACATCGAGGCGCTTGGCGTGCTTGCGCACCGCAGCGCGAGCGCTTGCCGCTCAAGTACGTTGCGCGGCTTGCGACACGGCTCTGCCCACCAGCGCTTCGAAGATCGGCAGCTTGTAGGCGTTGTGCGCGAGCGGCGTGGCGTCAGCGACCGCTTCATGTGCTGCACGCCGAAGCGTCTCGGCGTCGATGCGACGTCCACGCAGCACAACCTCGGCGGCGCGCGCTCGGTGTGGCACCGGCGCCGCAGAGCCGAGCACGACCCTGGCTAAGCGACACACGCGGTCGGCGTCGAGGTCGAGCACGACCGCGACGTCGGCAAGCGGCCAGTCGAACGAGTCCGTTTCGCCCAGGCGCACGTGGGCGGAGCGCATGCCCGGCCGGGACCCGGGCAGCACCACCGCAGTCACGATGTCACCGTTGGCGAGCGTGTTTTCGCGCGTGATCGATTGCGCAGGCGCGAGGAAGAACGCTTCGATGGGCACCGCGCGCCGGCCGCGAGGCGGGCTCGCAATCTCGATGCTCGCGCCCCATGCAGCCAGCGCGGTCGCGGGGGTCGACGGGTGGACCATCGCGCAACCGTCCTGGCCGAAGATCGCGTGATACTGGTTCTCGCCGGAGAACGCGTAGCACGTGTCACCGCCCTTGCGCGCGCAACGAAATGCCGGCGAGCGAAAATACCAGCATCGCGGTCGCTGCAGCAAGTTGCCGGCAAGGGTCGCCACATTGCGCAGTTGGGGGCTCGCGGACGTTTCCACTGCTTGCCCCAAAGCGGTATAGCGCTGCCTGATCGCCGGATGTGCCGCGACTTCGGCGAGCGTTGCGTTGGCACCGATGGCGATTTCGCCGTTGGGACGCTCCACGATTTGGCGCAGCTCGACGATGTTGCGCAGACTGACCAGGCGCTGCGGTGCGAGCAGACCGTTCTTCATCAGGCCGAGCACGTCGATGCCGCCGGCTTTCAACACCGCTGAACCCGCGCTGCCGGGCTCGGATGCGCTCATCAGCGAACTTGTCGTGCGAGCGCGAGATTGCAGCGCCTGTGCAAGCGTGCCTGGGGCCGTCCACTCGAAATGCTTCATGACGCGCTTCCCGTGCGGAGCGCCGCGATGGCCGCGAGCACGCGTGCCGGCGTCATGGGAAGCTCGCGCACACGCACGCCGAGGGCATTGTAGACGGCATTCGCCACCGCCGGTGCCGTGGGAATGGTCGCGGGCTCGGCGACGCCGTACGCGTCGGTCGCGCTCATGCCCTGGTAGTTCTCGAGCACGATCACCTCGATCTGCGGTAGCTCGAGCGAGCGGCCGATCTTGTAGTCCTCGAGATTCGCATTGAGGACGCGTCCGCTGCCTCGGTCGAGAACCCGTTGCTCGTAGAGCGCGTAGGAGATCCCCATCAGCACGCCGCCGTGGACCTGGCTTTCGATCTGCAGCGGATTGATCGGTCGCCCGCAATCGTGCACCGCCACGACGCGTTCGACGCGCACGACGCCTGTCTCGGTATCGACAGCGACAGCCGCGAATTGAACGCCTCCGAGGTGCTGCTGCGCATTCGCCATGTCGCCGCCGCGCCGCGCAAATCCGCCGTAGTCGTCGGAGCGGGACGCAGTCACGGAAATGCGATCGGTACGCAGCCGCGCGGCCGCTTCCGCGAACGACAACGTCCGCGATCCATCAGCGGCCGCAATACAACCCTCACGCGCGATCAGCTGGTTGGGCAGTACACCGAGTGATGGCGCGACAGCAGCGCAAAGCTCACCCAGCGCGCGCCGGGCCGCATTGCGTGCCGGCGGCGTGATCGACGCGGTGGTCATGCTTCCGTACGAGGGTGGGCCCGATGGAAAGTCGGTGTCGCCGATGCGAACCGTGATCTGTTCGGTACGCAAGCCGAGCTCCTCGGCGACGACCTGCGCCAGCACGGTGCAAATCCCCGTGCCGATATCCTGGACGCTCGAGCACACCTCGACCGAGCCATCGCGCAGGATCCGTACCTCGCAGGCCGAATTGAGCTGCACGTTGGCGCCCCAGTACGACTGCGCCACGCCGATCCCGCGCTTGACGACACCGGCGTCCGCCGCAGGGCGGTGACGCTGCGGCCATCCGATGCGCGCCGCGCCGATGCGCCGCTCCTCGCGGCGCACGGGATTCGGATCGATGCGATCGCGCAACAACAACGCGTCCATGCCGAGTTTCTCGGCCAACTCGTCGACGAGCTGTTCCAGCGCGAAAGCGCCCGGCACGTTGCCGGGCGCACGCATGGCCGTGCCAGGACCGGCATTGATGAACACGTCGTGCTGCGCGATCGAGAAATGCGGACAGGGGTACATCGCTTGCGCGATGTTGCCGACACCGGCACCGAGGCCGACCCCGGCGGTGCCGTGTTCCTCCAGCGCGATCGCGGTGAGCTTGCCATCGCGCTTCGCGCCGATGCGTAGCCGCTGGATGGTCGCGGGCCGGTTGCCGGTATCGAGCTGCTCCTCCTCGCGATCGAGCACGAGACGAACCGGCGCGCGCGCGAGCCGCGACAGCTCGACAGCGGCTCGCACATAGGTTCCGGCGCTCGATTTGGATCCGAAGCCGCCGCCCATCGCTTCGACGATCACGCGGACGCGACTGCGAGGCAGGCCGAAGGCCGCCGCAAGCTCGGTTCTGACGCCGGCGGCGTATTGCGTCGAGAGGTACACCGTCAAACGGTCTGGCTGCCAGTCCGCCACCACTGCGTGGGGCTCCAGGCAGCAGTGCGTTTCGACCTGGGTGCGGAATTCGCCCTCCACAACCATGTCCGCTTCGGCGAATCCACGTGCGACCTCGCCACGCGATCCGGCGCGATTGGGCCCACGCACATTGCCATGCATGGGAATCGCGGATGCCGTTTCGGCGCCACCGGCGAAGCTTTCGCCGGCGACGTCATGCTCGAATACGACCGGTGAGCCAACCTTCCGCGCATCGTCGATGTCCACCACGAACGGAAGCGGCTCGTAGTCGATGTTGAACAGACCGATGGCCTCGTCGACGGCGCGCGGTGTGGTCGCCGCGACAGCCGCTATGGGATCGCCCACGTACAGCACGCGCCGCGACGCAGAGCGGCGTGCCTCCGCGCCCACTTCGACGGCGCGGCCCGCGGGAGAGCTCATGACGTGGATCGCGCGAACCCCGGGGTG
>DATKLH010000244.1:0-2493 GCA_035542515.1 Casimicrobiaceae bacterium | reverse complement strand
CGCCAACCATTGGATGCGTGCGCAAATCGTCGAGGCCCGCCGCGAAGTGCTTTGCCACACGCTGACCGTTGGCGAGCACGCCGCCTTCCTCGTACAGGCGGAGCACTTCGAGCGCGACCGCGGCGCTCACGGGATGACCGGAATAAGTCGCCCCGTGGCCGATTGGAATCCCGGGCGGCGTCGCGTCGGCGATCGTCGCGTAGATCCGTTCGGAAAGCATCGTCGCGCCCATGGGCACGTATCCTGCCGTCAGGCCTTTCGCGAGCGTCATGACGTCCGGATCGACGCCTTCGGCCTCGCAGGCGAACATGGGTCCGGTCCTGCCGAACCCGGTGATCACCTCGTCTGCGACGAACAGGATGTCGAGCTCGCGCGCAGCGTCCCGCATGGCTTTCAACCAGCCTGTCGGCGGCACGATGACGCCGCCCGAGCCCTGGATTGGTTCGCAGAAGAACGCAGCAACATTGTCGGCGCCGAGCTCCGCGACTTTTGTGCGCAGGGCCGCCACGGAGGACGCGATCAGTGCCTGCGCATCGTTGCCTTGCGGATGGCGGTACGGATTGGGCGAAGGAATGTAGTGCTGCGTCGGCAGCGGCAGGTCGAAGCCGCGGTGGAACACCGGCAACGCGGTGAGTCCCGCACCTGTGGACGACGAGCCATGGTAACCGCGCTCGAGCGAGATGAAGTGCTTCTTCGCCGGCCGGCCGCGCGCGTTCCAGTATTGAACGATGAAGCGCACCGCGGCGTCCACGGCCTCGGAGCCGCCGAGCGTGAGATACGCGCGCGTCAGCGAAGGCGGCGTCAACTCGGCGAGCTTGGCGGCGAGACGAATGGCGGGCTCGCTCGCAAATCCGAAGTATCCGGTGGCGTAGGGCAGCTTGCGCAACTGGTTCGTCGCGGCTTCGACGACACTCTCCTGGCCATAGCCGACGTTCACGCACCAGAGGCCCGCGAACGCGTCGAGCAATTCGCGGCCGTGCACGTCGGTGAGCCACGCGCCTCGACCGCTGGAAAGCACGAGCGGGCCGCGCTCTTCGTGCTGGCGCCAGGCGGCGACGGGATGAACGAGGTGCGCCCGGTCCAGCGCTGCGAGGGCGTCGGAGCGGGAATCGAGCGGAGGAGGGCTCATACGGGTTCCGTTGTAGGTACGCACATGAGACAGCTTAGAACGGAGCGGTGCTGGCGTCGTGCTGGTTTCGGGGTCGCGCGCCAAGCTTCGTGTCGTTGTCGCGAACGTCGCAGCACATCATGCGCCTGCGCCGCGTCAATAGCCGCGCGCGCGGTCGACCAGTCCGACGAGTGCCTCGCCGCGCGCAAAGCGGCGCAGGTTTTCGATCACCGCACGCGCCGCCGTCTGCGGCTGCGTCATGCTCGCGATGTGCGGCGTGATTCGCACCTTCGGATGCGACCACCATGCATGGTCGGGCGGCAGCGGCTCCGGGTTGGTAACGTCGAGCACCGCTTCGGACAGATGTTCCGCGTCCAATGCTTGCAGCAGATCCGATGCAACGAGCTGCGCTCCGCGTCCGACGTGCACGAGGCTCGCGCCAGGCGGCAGCTTGGAGAACAGCCTCGCATTCAGCACGCCGCGCGTATCATCGGTCAGCGGCAGCAGGCAGATGAGCACGTCGCTGCGTCCGAGCAGCGTATCGAGCTCGGCGTTCCCGGCGTAGCAGCGAACACCGGCAATGTGGTGGCGGGATCGGCTCCATCCGGCACAATCGAAATCGAAGGCGACGAGCTTTGCGAGCACCGCCTGCGCGAGGGAGCCCAGTCCGAGGACGCCGACACGGCGCTCGCGCGCCGGTCGAACCGGTAATGGTTGCCATTGCCCTTGCGCCTGCGCGCGGCGATAGGCCGGCATGTCGCGATGCAGGTCGAGAACCGCGTGCGTCACGTACTCGACCATGCCTTGCACGATGCCGGGCTCGACCATCCGCACGATGGGCAACTGCGGCGGCAGCAGCGAGAAGTCGAACTGGTCCACACCCGCGCCCGTCGAGAACAGCAGCTGCAGGTTTTCGAATCGCGAATGCAAGTCGGCGGGCGGTTCCCAGGCGGCGAGAAAACGCACGTCGGCCGGATCGCCGACGTCGGGCCAAAAGCGGAAGTCGATGTGCGGTGCCTCACGCCGGAAGACGTCGGCCCATTCCCGGCCGCGAACGGGGTCCGCCTTGTAGACGAATGCTTCGCGCATCAGCCGAGCGACTGGGTGACGACGGCATACAACCGCGTCTGCGGATGCGCAGGCAGCGGCGCGCCGCGCAGCATCGTCGTCACCGCATCGACGCGCAGCAGCCCCAAGCTTTCAACCCATTCTGCGAGGCCGCTTTCGAAATCGATATCGATGCGCGTGAATCGGCCCGCATTGAGCCCCGCAAGATACGCAATCAGTGCTTTGGCACCGCCGGCTTCAGCGGCGACCACCGGGCCGATCGCATGGCCGCGACCGAACCTGCGCAGCATCGCGAATCCACAAGCGCTGCCGTCGTG
>DATKLH010000243.1:0-2507 GCA_035542515.1 Casimicrobiaceae bacterium | reverse complement strand
GGTGGTGAGATTCACGAGCATCGCCGTGACACCGCGCGACTTGAGGAAGTCGATGAGTCGAAGCAGCATCGCCGTTGCATCGAGGGTCAACGCGGAGCCGGTGAAGCTGCTGATCGGATCGATGACGACCGACTGCGGCTGGAACTCGCTCACGTAACGATGGATCTGCGCCAGGTGCATCTCCAGGCCATGGAGCGCCGGTCGCGATGCTTCCAGACGCAGGCGCCCCGAGTCGAGCCACGCGCCCAGATCGATGCCGACGGAGCGCATGTTGCGCACGATCTGCTCGCGCGCCTCCTCGAAAGCGAGGTACAGGCAACGCTCGCCGCGCTTGCACGTCGCATCGGCGAAGTGTGCCGCCAGCGTCGACTTGCCCGACCCGGCGGTCCCCGATACCAGGATCGACGAGCCGCGGAAATACCCCGCACCGCCCAGCATGGCATCGAGCCGCGCGACACCCGTCGGCACACGCTCGCCACTGACCTTGTGCGCCAGACCCAGCGACGTCACCGGGAGCACCGACAGGCCGGACTGGTCGATGAGGAACGGATATTCGTTGGTGCCGTGACTGGTGCCGCGGTACTTCACCACGCGCAGCCGCCGCGTCGACACCTGGTCGTGGACGCGATGATCGAGAAGGATCACGCAGTCGGAGACATATTCCTCCAGGCCCTGGCGGGTCAGCGTCCCTTCGCCACGCTCGCCGGTGATGACGGCGGTGACACCCTTGTCCTTCAGCCAGCGAAAGAGCCGGCGCAGCTCCGAGCGCAGGAGCGTCATGTCGGTGAAGCCGGAGAACAGCGACTCGATGGTGTCGAGCACGACGCGCTTGGCACCTACCGAATCGATCGCGAAGCCCAGACGCAGGAACAGCGCCTCGAGGTCGTACTCGCCGGTCTCCTCGATCTCGCGCCGATCGATGTGCACGTGGTCGAACGCGAGCTTGCCTTCGCTCACCAGCGCCTCGACGTCGAACCCGAGCGAGCGCACGTTCTGGGCAAGCTCCTGCTCGGTCTCTTCGAACGTGATGTACGCGCCGGGCTCGTCGAACTGGATCGCGCCACGGATCAGGAACTCCATGGCGAGCAGGGTCTTGCCGCAGCCGGCGCTTCCGCACACGAGCGTGGGACGGCCGCGCGGCAGTCCACCCAGGGTGATCTCGTCAAGGCCCGCAATGCCCGTTGGCGACTTGGGCAGCGGCGCTCCACCGTCGGCGGGCGCGTAGACCGCACGCGCGTGACCCATTGGCTGGGAGTGCGTAAGTGACTCGTCCATCATCTACGTGATGCGTTGCAAGGCGCGGGGGGCGACCATTTTAGCGCGCGCGTCGACCAACGGAAGACGAGCCGCGATCGATCTACTCGAGCCGCTTCGCGTGCGGGTCCGCGTGGACGAACGACACCGGGCGATCCGAGGGGCCGGCGGGGCGCAGCGGAATGATCGAACGGATGATCCGCGATCGTGCGGGATGTCGAGTCGGTGACTTGATCGAATGATCAAGTCGAGCGATTCCGCGCGGTGGTCGAGCAGCCGATGCCGATCTCTCGGCGAACGGGAAACGGCTTCGAGTACGCCTGCAACGTGCGCCTTGCCGTCACGCGAGGCACGGCAAACGGCGGTCGCGCGATCACCGCGAAGGCCTACGGCGCGACGCGCCCATCGACATCGAGCAGGCGGTCCATCGCCTTGTAGCTGCTATGCTGGCCGACGAACGATGCGACGCCGGCGCCAAGCGTGAGTCCGATGACACCGCGAACGACGCGATCAGCTGAGTGCGGATGCCGAAGCCCTCGAGCCAGCGGAAGCCTTCCGGGATGCGACGCGCCATGATGTCGAGTGTCGGTCGACGCCGCCGTCAGTCGAGGTAGGGGACGAAATCGAAGGCGTCGATGCTGGCGGTCGCCTGCGAGGACAGCGCGAAGGTGATGAACTTCTTCGCAGCGCCGCTTGGCGCATTGCTGGTGATGAGCAGCAGCGGACGCGAGATCGGAAAGTTGCCGTTGCGGATGTTGCGGACCGACGCCGCGACGCCTTCGACGTCCAGCAGCTTGATCGGCATGCCGCTGGCCGCCTCGCGCTGGGCGTAGCCGATCGAGACGAACGCGATCGCATCCAGGTGCGTTCGCGATGCGGACGCTGCGCGTCACCGCGACGGAGGCGGGACGCGAGCTACGACAGACTCTTTACCGATCGCTTGAACCAGGACTGACGGGGGTATGGCATGCGCACGATCGACTCGAAAGTGATCAACATCGACGAGCTCAAGCTCGAGCACTTCACCAAGGGCGACACGTTCGAATGCCATGCCGTGCGGATCGGACCGCTGCTCGGCGCGCGGGACCTTGGTTATTCGTACGACGTAGTGCCGCCCGGCAAGCGCTCCTGTCCATTCCACAGCCATCGCGCCGAAGAGGAAATGTTCTTCATCGTGCGCGGACGCGGGCTGCTGCGCTACGGCGATCAGACGCGACCGATCCGCGCGGGCGACGTCATCTGCTGTCCCACCG
>DATKLH010000242.1:0-3193 GCA_035542515.1 Casimicrobiaceae bacterium | reverse complement strand
GATGTACGCGCTGCTGATCGTGCTGTTCGCGCTGTCCATCGCCGTGAATGCGGTGATCGGACGGTTCGCCAGCGGCGCGGTGCGAAGATGAAATGGCAATCTCGGCTTGAGCAGGCAAGCTCAGCTCGAGCAGGTCAGCTACAGCAAGTAACTTCGGCTTGAGCACGTAACGTCAGCTGCAGCAGGTAAGCTCAGCACGAGCAGGTGACATCGTCAATGAGCAGGTGACCTCATCGTGAGCAGGTGACATCATCAATGACCAGGCAACCTGAGCGTGAGTACGTAGCCTCAGCAACTTCATCGTCATTCCCGCGCAGGCGGGAACCCAGTGACTTTTCTACCGGTGCAGCAATGAATCGCGCAACCACGGTGTCGCCTCTCATGCGCGCCATGCCCCGCCAGCGCAGTCTGTATTACGGCGGCGCGTGGCACGAACCGCAGTCGGGTCGTTACGCCGATACGTTCAATCCCGGCACCGGCGAAGTCCTGTGCTCGGTTGCCGATGCCGACGCGCGGGACGTCGCGGCCGCCGTCGCCGCGGCGCGCGCTGCGTTTCCCGGGTGGCGCGACACGCCACCGCTCGAGCGCGCGAAGGTCTTGCGCCGCGTCGCGCAGGTCCTTCGCGAGAACGCCGAGGAGCTCGCGCTGATCGACGCGGGCAATTGCGGGAACCCGGTGCGCGAAATGATCAGCGATGCCAACGTCGCGGCGGCACAGATCGAATTCTTCGCGGGGCTGGTGACCGAGATGAAAGGCTCGTCGGTTCCGATGGGTCCCGACGTGGTGAACTTCTCGGTGCGCCAACCCCTCGGCGTCGTCGGAAGGATCATTCCCTTCAATCACCCGTTCATGTTCGCCGCGGGGAAGTCCGGTGCGCCACTCGCCGCGGGCAATACCATCGTCGTGAAGCCGCCCGACCAGGCGCCGCTATCGTCGTTGCGCCTCGCCGAGCTGCTCGACGGGCTGCTGCCACCCGGCGTGTTCAACATCGTGCCAGGAGCACGCGAAGCCGGCGCAGCGCTGGCGTCGCATCCGGATGTATCGATGGTCGCCATCATCGGCAGCGTCAACGCGGGTCGCGCCGTCATGCGCGCTGCAAGCGACACGCTCAAGCCGCTTGTGCTCGAGCTCGGCGGCAAGAACGCGTTGATTGCCTATCCCGACGCCGATCCGGAGGAAGTGGCCGGCGCGGTCGTCGCCGGCATGAATTTCACCTGGTGCGGACAATCGTGCGGATCGACCAGTCGCGCGTTCATTCACGAGTCGATCTACGACGCGGTCGTCGCGGCGGTGCGCCGTCGCGTGTCGTCATTCAAACCCGGCGATCCCACCGATCCGCAGACGACCATGGGCGCGATCGTGAGCCCTGCGCAACGCGACCGCGTGATCGGTTACATCGAAAGTGCGCGCAAGGAAGGCGCGCGGCTGGTGTACGGCGGCGGGCCGCCAGACGATGCACGCCTCGCGCGTGGCTACTTCATCGAGCCGACCGTGTTCGCCGACGTGACGACCGACATGCGCATCGCGCGCGAGGAGATCTTCGGTCCCGTGGTCGCCATCCTGCGCTGGAACGACGAGGGCGGGATGCTGCGCGACGTGAACGCCGTCGAGTACGGGCTCACGTGCTCGATCTGGACCAACGACATCTCCACGGCGCATCGCACGGCGATGCAGGTCGATGTGGGGTACGTCTGGATCAACGAGGTCGGCAAGCATTTCCTCGGAGCACCGTTCGGCGGCGTCAAGCAGTCGGGCTTCGGGCGCGAGGAATGCTTCGACGAGCTGATGCGATTCACCATCGAAAAGAACATCCACGTGCGGCTGCGCAGACACTCATAGGCCTCCCGCCTGCCGGCGCAACGGCGCGCTCTCCAACGCATTGCGCTCCGGCAGTGCGCGCACGTTCGCGCGCAGGCGCGGCAGCGCGTCGGGCTGCTCGCGCTGCAGGAAATCGATCAGACCCTCGCGCACGCGGCAGCGCAGGTCGAAGTTCTTGCCCGAGTCCGCCGAGCTCACCAGCACGCGCAACTGCATCGCATGTTCGTTGGTGTCGGTGACTTGCAGGATCGCGACGCGCCCGTCCCAGGCCGGGTCGGCCTTGCAGAGACGATCGACTTCCTTGCGAAGCGGATCCAGGCGCGTGTGGAAGTCGACCCAGACGAATGTAGTCCCCATGATCTGCGAGCTGCTGCGTGTCCAGTTCTGGAAGGGGTGCTCGATGAACCACTGGAGCGGGATGACCAGCCGGCGCTCATCCCAGAGCCTGAGCACAACGTAGGATCCGCGGATCTCCTCGACCCGACCCCACTCGTTCTCGACGATCAGGACGTCATCGATACGCATCGGCTGCGTGAATGCGATCTGCATCCCCGCGATGAGGTTCGACAGCACCGGGCGAGCGGCGAGACCGGCGACGAGGCCCGCAAGGCCGGCGGATGCCAAAAGACTGGTCCCGATCTGGCGCACGCCTGGGAACGACATCAGCACCAGCGCAACGCCGATGATGACGACCAGCACCGACAAGGTGCGCCCGAGTACACGCGCCTGGGTCTGCAGCCGGCGTGCCTCGATGTTGTCCACCGCCGTGGAGGGATGCAATTCGATCACGATATCGGTGACCGCGCGGGCGAGCCGCACGCCAAGCCAGGTCAGCGCCGCCACGAGCGCCACCGCGAGCGCCTGTCGTGCGGTGCCGTATCCGCGCAGCGTCGCGGGGGCCGATTCGAGTACCAGGTTGAAGCTGGCGAGCCAAAGCACCCACGTTGCTGGCAGGTTGGTGCATTCGAACAGCCTGGCGGCAACCGGATGATGCGACGCGAAACGGCCGCTCACGAAGGTGACTGCCCGATGCACGATCGTCGCGACGATCGCGAGGGCGGCGGCGATAAGTGCGAGATCGACCCACGGGTAGCCGGTCAGCGTGAATTCATCCTGCATGGCAGTTCTCCTCGTACGTCTCAAGAGGACCCGCTCATGGGCCTGCAGTTCCGCTCGTGGCCGAACAATCTCGAAACTCCGGCCGCAGCGCGCTGACCAACTTTGCGAGACGGCGTCTCCGGCTATCAGCGGCTGCCGAATGGGTTCTTGGATGCGTGAGCGGCACGATGGATGGATGTATGCTCCAGGCAGCTCGGAGCCTCACGCGAAGGGAGCCGCAGCGATGTGTCGGCACGCTTCACCGGCGCAGCAGACC
>DATKLH010000241.1:0-3993 GCA_035542515.1 Casimicrobiaceae bacterium | reverse complement strand
ACCATCAACCATCAACCATCAACCATCAACCATCAACCATCATTCATCGCCCGCCCCATGCTACGATCGTCGCATGAACGTCGCGATCGCGCAGCTCGACGCGGTGGTTGGCGATCTGCACGGCAACGCGAAGCGCCTGCTCGACGCCATCGAACGCGCGCGCTGCGCGGGCGCCGATGTGGTCGTCACGCCGGAGCTGTCACTGTGCGGCTATCCCCCTGAAGACCTGATCCTGCGGCCGACGTTCATGGCGGCGTGCACGCACGAGCTCGCCGCGCTCGCTGCACAGGTGCGCGACACAGTCGCCATCATCGGATTCCCCGAGAGCGATCACGCAAACCGCTACAACGCCGCTGCGGTGGTGCGCGACGGGCGCGTGCAACAGGTGTATCGCAAGCACTGCCTGCCCAATTACACCGTTTTCGACGAGGAACGCTACTTCGCCGCAGGCGTCGCGCCGTGTGCATTGGACGTCGCCGGCGTGCGCTGTGCCGTGCTCATCTGCGAAGACATCTGGTATCCCGGTCCCGCGGCGCAGGCGCGCGATGCCGGAGCGCAGGTCCTGCTCGTTCCCAACGGCTCACCCTATCACACGCGGCAGCACACCGTCCGCGCTGCGCTGGCGCGCGAGCGAGCCAACGAAACCGGCCTTGCCATGGTTTATGCGAACCGCGTGGGTGGCCAGGACGAGCTGGTCTTCGACGGCGCATCGTTCATCGCCGATGCGAACGGATCGATCGTGCAGCAGCTGCCCGCCTGGGAAGAAGCGTTTGCAATGAGTCGGTTCGAGGGTCCCGCGCCGCGCAAGGTGCGCGGAGGCATCGATCCCCGTGTCGAGCATCACGTGTACGCGGCGCTGGTGCGCGGCGTGCGCGACTACGCGAACAAGAACGCATTTCCCGAGGTGCTGCTCGGGCTCTCGGGCGGCATCGATTCGGCGCTTGTTCTCGCCATCGCTGTCGACGCGTTGGGCGGCAGGCGCGTACGCGCACTGATGCTGCCGTCGCGCTACACGTCGACGGCGAGCCTCGAAGACGCGCGCGAAATGGCTCGGATCGCCGGCGTTTGCTACGACGAGATCCCCATCGACGGCGTCTTCGCGTCTCACCTCGACGCGCTGCGTGCTCGATGCGATCCGGAGCCGTCGGACCTCACGTTGCAGAATCTGCAGGCCCGCATCCGTGGAACCATGCTCATGGCGCTGTCCAACCAGCGCGGGTCGCTGGTACTGACCACCGGGAACAAGTCGGAAATGGCCGTCGGCTATGCGACGCTGTATGGCGACATGGCCGGCGGTTTCGCGGTGCTCAAGGACATAGCCAAGACGCTTGTGTACCGCCTCGCGAGGTATCGAAACGCGTTCGGACGCGTGATTCCCGAGCGGGTCCTGACGCGCGAGCCCTCCGCGGAGCTTCGCGCCGACCAGCTCGACCGGGACGATCTGCCACCCTATGCCGTGCTCGATCGCATTCTGGAAGCGTATGTCGAACGCAACGAAGGCGCAGCCGACATCGTCGCCGATGGCGTCGACCCGGCGGATGTCCAGCAGGTTGTCGCGCTGATCCACCGCAACGAATACAAGCGCCGGCAGGCGCCGATCGGGATCCGCGTCACGCCGCGCGCGTTTGGCAAGGATTGGCGTTATCCGGTCACTTCGGCGTGGCGGGGCGATCGACCTCGATCTTAACGGTTCACGCGCGGCTCAAGCCTTGGTATTCTTGTGCGGGGCGTTTCGTACTCAGGGTGGCCATGAAGAAGATCGAAGCGATCATCAAGCCGTTCAAGCTCGACGAGGTCCGCGAAGCGCTCTCCGAGCTCGGCGTGTCGGGGCTCACCGTGACCGAAGTGAAAGGCTTCGGCCGCCAGAAGGGCCACACCGAGCTCTATCGCGGCGCCGAGTACGTGGTCGACTTCCTTCCCAAGGTCAAGGTCGAGGTGATCCTCGCCGACAACATGGTCGAGCGAGCCATCGAGTCGATCACGCGCGCCGCGCGCACCGGCAAGATCGGCGATGGCAAGATCTTCGTCGTCGACGTCGAGCAGGTGGTGCGCATCCGGACCGGCGAATCGGGCGAACAGGCCGTCTAGCCATCACCGCAGTCGGAGGTGCCATGTCGTTCGCGTCGGAGTTTCGCGAATTCGCCATCAAGGGCAACGTCGTCGACCTCGCGGTGGGCGTGATCATCGGCGCAGCGTTCGGCAAGATCGTCGATTCGCTGGTCAAGGACATCATCATGCCGATCCTCAGCCTGGTAACCGGAGGACTCGACTTCTCCAACTGGTTCATCATGCTGAAGGCGCCGCCACCGGGCTACAACGGCCCGATGACCTACGATGCGCTCACCAAAGCCGGCGTGCCGCTGCTCGCCTACGGCAACTTCATCACCGTCGTGATCAACTTCGTCATTCTCGCCTTCATCATTTTCATGATGGTGCGGGCGATCAACCGGCTGCGCCGCCAGACCCCTCCCGCACCTGCGGCGCCGCCCGAGGAAATCGTCCTGTTGCGTGAAATACGCGACGCGGTGCGGAGACCCTAGCTACGCTTCGTCGAGTGCTGCGCGCCACGCGGAGCGCGTATCGTTCCTTTCGCGGCGGGCCATCACGGCTGTCCGTTGGGTATCGCGTGCTGGGCTTCGCGGTCCTCCTGCTGGGCTTCGCGGTCCTCCTGCTGGTCGTCGCGCCGGCTGCCGCGATCACTTCGTCGGTCGTCGTCGGCGGGCTGAGCGCGCCGGTCGACATCGCGCATGCCAACGATGCGAGCGGTCGGCTGTTCGTCGTCGAGCAGGGCGGTCGGATCCGAGTGATCCCGCTTGGCAGCGCTTCGATCGCCGGAACATTTCTCGACATCTCGAGCAAGGTCCTGGCCGGAGGCGAGCGCGGCCTGCTCGGGCTCGCCTTTCATCCGCATTTCCGGGACAACGGCCGCTTTTTCGTCGATTACACGCGTGCAGGCGACGGTGCGACCGTAATCGCGGAGTACCAGGCCGGTGCGAGCGGATTGCAGCAGGGCGATCCGGGGTCCGAGCGAATCCTGCTCGTCATCCCGCAGCCGTTCGAGAATCACAACGGCGGCGCACTGCGCTTCGGGCCGGACGGATTCCTCTATATCGGCATGGGCGACGGCGGATCGGGCAACGATCCTGGCAATCGCGCGCAGGACCGCAACGAATTGCTCGGCAAGATCCTGCGCATCGACGTCGATCATGGGTCGCCCTACGCGATACCGGCCGGCAACCCGTTCGCAAGCGGAGGAGGTCGCGCGGAAATCTGGGCGCTCGGCCTGCGCAACCCGTGGCGGTTCAGCTTCGATCGCGCGACCGGTGACTTCTACATCGGCGACGTCGGACAGGACCATTACGAGGAGGTCGACTATTTTCCGGTCGGCACCGGTGCCGGTGCGAACCTGGGCTGGCGCGTGATGGAAGGATTCCACTGCACCGGTCTGGGTGGCGGGCCGCCTTGCAATGACCCCTCCCTCACGCTCCCCGTCTTCGAGTATCCGCATGCCAGTGGCGTCTGCTCGATCACGGGCGGGATCGTATATCGCGGCACCCAAGTGCGCGGGCTGGTTGCCCGCTACCTGTATGGAGATTACTGCAACGGCGCCGTATCCAGCCTCGGACGCAATGCGAGTGGTGCTTGGGTAGCGCGCGGGGTTCTCAGTCTCGGCGCCAACGCCAATGTCACGACCTTCGGCGAAGACGACGACGGCGAAGCGTACTTCGCCGACTACTCGAGCGGCACGATTCGGCGATTCGTGGCCGAGTCGATCGATGTCGTCGACGTCGTCGAGTATTACAACGCGGCGCTCGATCACTACTTCGTCACGTCGGCTCCTTCCGACATCAACGCGCTGGATAGCGGAACGTTGCGAGGCTGGAAGCGCACCGGCCAATCGTTTCGCACGCTCCAATCGGCCCCGCCGGGGTTCGTCGAAGCATGCCGCTTCTATATCCCACCCGCCCTGGGGGATTCGCACTTTGTTTCGCT
>DATKLH010000240.1:0-11070 GCA_035542515.1 Casimicrobiaceae bacterium | reverse complement strand
ATCGCCGCGAGCGTCGTCGACTTTCCCGAGCCCGTGGGGCCGGTGACGAGGATCAGGCCTCGCGGCCGGTTGGTCAGCTCGGCGAAGACCTTCGGCGCGTTGAGCTCCTCGAGCGACAGCACCTTCGAGGGAATGGTACGGAACGCGGCGGCGGCGCCGCGCTGCTGGTTGAATGCGTTGACGCGGAAGCGCGCGAGGTTGGGAACCGCGAAGCTGAAGTCGCATTCGAGGTTCTCCTCGTACATCTTGCGCTGCGCATCGCTCATGATGTCGTACACCATGGCGTGCACGTCCTCGTGCTCCATCGGCGGCAGGTTGATGCGGCGGATATCGCCGTGCACGCGGATCAGCGGAGGCAGGCCGGCCGAGAGGTGCAGGTCGGACGCCTTGTTCTTGACCGCGAAGGCGAGGAGCTCGGTGATGTCCATTCTCTATAATCCCTGCCGGCGATCTAGGCCGAGCTTGTCGACGCACGCAAGGCGCGTGCCATGATGCGAATGTCATAACCTCGGCCGATTATGAGCCAGTACGAGAAGACGTGGCAAGCCGCGCGGGAGCGCATCGCGGCGGCGGCGCGGGCGGTGGGGCGGGATCCCGCGGGTATCACCTTGCTCGCCGTCTCCAAGACCTTTCCGGCCGCCAAGGTGCGCGAAGCCTACGCGATCGGACAGCGCTGTTTCGGGGAGAACTACGTGCAGGAGGCGGTCGCCAAGCAGGCGGAGCTCGCCGATCTTGGCGAGCTGCGGTGGCACTTCATCGGTCCGCTCCAAAGCAACAAGGCGCGCATCGCGGCGGCCCGGTTCGACTGCGTGGAGACGGTCGACCGACTGGATATAGCGCGACGGTTGTCGTCACACCGGCCGCCCGAGGCACCGGATCTGGACGTTCTGATCCAGGTGAACGTCAGCGGCGAGGTGACGAAAAGCGGCGTTTCGCCAACCGAAACCGTCAGTCTCGCTCGCGCGATCGCGGAACTGCCGCGCCTGCGCGTGCGCGGCATCATGGGCATTCCCGCGCCGGAAATCGACCCCGTTGCCCAGCGCGCGCAGTTCCGCCGTCTGAAGGAGTGCTTCGATGCATGCGTCGCTGCTGGTCTGCCGTTGGACACCCTGTCGATGGGGATGTCCGCCGATCTCGAGGCTGCGATCGCTGAAGGAGCAACCGAGGTGCGGCTGGGGACGGCGTTGTTCGGGCCGCGACCGGCGAAGAACGTTCTTGGTTCCTAGTTCCTGTTATCGGCGAGCGGTCGCGGAACGGTTCCTGCGAAGTGACGCGGACCGGCGACCCTCCATCGCAGGCACACTGACAACCAAGAACCAATAACCCAGAGCGCTTTCTTTCATGCACACCACCTTCATCGGCGGCGGCAACATGGCGACCGCGCTCATCGGCGGAATGGTCGCACGCGGTGCTTCGCCGTCGTCATTTCGCGTCGTCGAACCGATCGCTGAACAGCGCGATCGGCTTGCGGCACGTTTCCCCGGCATCGTGTGCAGCGGCGCGCTGGGCCGCGACGACATCGTCGACGCGCAAGTGGTCGTGTTCGCGGTGAAGCCGCAGAACATGAAGGATGCCGCCAGGGCAGCGGCTCCATTCATCGAACGCGCGCAGGTCGCGCTGACCATTGCAGCGGGCATTCGCACCGGCGATGTGTCGCGCTGGCTCGGCGGATACGCGCGCATCGTTCGAGCGATGCCGAACACGCCCGCATTGATCGGACGCGGCATCAGCGGCGTTTACGCGATGCCCGGTATCGTGCCGCAAGCGCGCGCAGCGGCGACGAGCGTTGTCGAAGCCGCGGGTGAGGTGGTGAGCTGCGAGCACGAGGACGAGCTCGACGCGGTCACCGGCGTGTCGGGCAGCGGTCCTGCGTACGTCTTCTATTTTCTCGAAGCGCTGGACGAGGCGGCACGCAGCCTGGGCTTCGACGCCCGTCGCGCCCGTCAGCTGGCGTATGCGACGTTCAGCGGAGCGATCGAGCTCGCGAGCCGAAGCAGCGATTCGCCCGCTCAACTGCGTGCCAACGTGACATCCAAAGGCGGAACCACCGCTCGGGCGATCGAATCGCTCGAGCACGCGCATGTGAAGGAGTCCTTCATCGCCGCGGTCCGTGCGGCGGCGGAGCGCGCTCGTGAGCTTGGCGATCAGCTGGGAAAGGACCCTTGAGATGACTCAGGCGCTCGCCTTCCTGGTCGACGTCGTCTTCGGGCTGCTGACCTACTCGTTCCTGCTGCGTTTCGCGATGCAGACGCTGCGGGCGCCGTTCCGCAACCCGCTGGGGCAGGCGGTCATCGCGCTCACCGACTGGGCCGTGAAGCCGCTGCGGCGCATCCTGCCCGGCTTCCGCGGTCTCGACTGGGCTTCGCTGATCGCGACGTACATCGCGCAATTGCTGTGGTTGCTCGCGTATTACGCGATCTTCGGACGAGCATTCACGTTCACCGGCATCGGCATCGTGTACCTCTTCGCAGCGGCGTTCATCGCGGTGCTCAAGGCCGCGCTTTGGCTGCTCATCATCGTGGTGTTCGTGCAGGCGATCCTGTCGTGGGTCGCGCCCGATGGACCGCTCTCCGGATTGCTCAACGCGCTGAGCTTCCCGTTCCTGCGCCCGGTGCGCCGCGTGATTCCGCCGCTCGGCGGCGTGCTCGATCTCTCGCCGCTGATCGTCATCGTGCTTGCGCAACTCGTGCTCATGCTGGTGATACCGTGGCTCCAAGGGCTCGCCATGACGCTCATCACCACGTGAGCGCGTCATGGCGGCGCGAGGAGCCGCATGCGCTGGTCCTTGCGCTGCACGTGCAGCCGGGCGCCAAGCACTCCGGGTTCGCGGGTCTTCATGGCGATGCGCTGAAGGTGCGGTTGGCGGCCCCGCCAGTGGAAGGCAAGGCGAACGCAGAACTGCAGCGCTTTCTCGCCGAGGCGTTCGGCGTACCGCAGCGCTCGGTGAGCTTGCTGCGCGGAGCGACCTCGCGCGACAAGCTGGTTCGCATCGCCGAACCGACGTTGCGTCCCGATCGCGCGTTCTAGGGGTCCTGCTACTCGACCTGTGGCGCAGCGCGGTCGATCGCCTCCAATCGCGCCGATTCGTTCGCGAGGCGCGCGTAGTCGTCGACCGAGAGCGTCTCGCCGCGAGCGCCCGGGTCGATGCCCACATGCTGCAGCAATCCCGTATCGCAGACGCCGGCCAATGCATTGCGCAAGGTCTTGCGCCGCTGGCCGAAGGCGGCCGCGACGATGCGTGCGAACGTTGCGCGGTTCGCGATGCGCGGCGCCGCGTCCGCGAGTGGAACGAGCCGCGCGACAGCGGAATCCACTTCCGGCGCAGGACGAAACGCGCCCGGCGGCACGATGAACAAGCGCGTTACAGCGAACTGCGCCTGCACCATCACGCTCAGTCGGCCGTACTCCGGCGTGGCCGGCGCAGCGGTCATGCGCGCAATCACTTCGCGTTGCAGCATGATGTGGAGGTCGCGCAGGCGATCGACGAACGTGAACAGGTGGAAGAGCAACGGCGTGCTGATGTTGTACGGCAGGTTCCCGACGATACGCAGGTGCGTGCCGAGCTGCGCGTAGTCGAAGGCCAGCGCGTCGGCCTCGTACAGCGTCAACTGCTCGCTGGTGAACTCGGCACGCAGCCGGGCGGCGAGGTCGCGGTCGATCTCGATCGCAGCGATGTGCTTGGCACCGGCGACGAGGCCACCGGTCAATGCAGCCAGGCCGGGGCCGATCTCGACGACGTTGTCGCCGGCGCGCGGATCGACTGCTGCGACGATTTTCGCGACGTAGTGCGGATCGGCGAGGAAGTTCTGGCCGAAGCGCCGCCGCGGCGAGTGCCCGCGCATCGGCGTCCGCTACTCGACCGACGCGCGGCGCCGGCTCATGGCGATCGCGACATCGACCGCGGCGATCAAGCTACCCACGTCGGCGGTCCGTGCCTTCGCGGCATCGCAGGCGAGATCGAGCGCCGTTCCGTGATCCACCGACGTTCGCACGAACGGCAGGCCGAGCGTGACATTGACGCCGTGGCCGAAGCTCGCCGCCTTGAGCACCGGCAGTCCCTGGTCGTGATACATCGCGACGATCGCATCGTAGCCTCGCGCGATATCCGGAACGAACACGGTGTCGGCCGGAAGCGGCCCATGCGCGTCCACGCCCGCATCGCGCACCGCTTGCAAGGCCGGGGCGATCGTGTCGATCTCCTCGCGGCCGAAGTGCCCGCCTTCTCCAGCGTGCGGATTGAGACCGCAGACGGCGATGCGCGGTGCGGCGATGCCGAAGCGATGCACGAGATCGTCATGCACGATGCGCAGCGTCTGCTCGACCGCTTCGCGGGTGATGTTCCGCGGGACCTCGCTCAAGGCGAGATGCGTCGTGACCAACGCCACGCGGAGCGGTTCGTCGGTCGCTCCACCCACCAGCATCATGACCACGCGCGGCGTGTGCGTTCGCTGCGCGAAGAACTCGGTGTGGCCGATGAAGGCGATGCCGGCGTCGAGCAGCACGCTCTTCTGCACCGGCGCGGTCACCAGGGCATCGAACGCGCCAGTCGCGCATGCATCGCATCCGCGTGCGAGCATGTCGAGCACGAAGCGCGCATTGACCGGATCGGGATGGCCCGCGGACACCGGCGCGGTCACCGCCGCATGCCATACCTCGATCGTGCCGGCCGCCGGTGGTCGATTGACGGGATCGTAGTCCGCGTATTCAGCGGCGATGCCGATCCGATGCGCACGCTCGCGCAGCAGGTCGCAATCGCCGAGCACGACGATGCGGGCGGCGAACGGATGGTCACGATGACGTTGCGCGAGCATCGCGCACAGCTCCGGCCCGATGCCCGCCGGTTCGCCGGAGGTGATCGCGATCGTGGGGTCCGGTGGCATGGAGCGGACGCCTGAACGTTTCACTTCTTGGCAGTAGTTCGACCGCGTACCGTTATCGCTCGCGGTGCAATCGCCACTGCCGGAAGCGCTTGAGGGGGCGCGCTGACAACCAGGAACCAGCAGCCAACAACGCCATCAGAGCGTTTCCCTGGCCACCGCCGTCTCGCCGAACACCTGCACGTCGAGCTCCGGGACCGCCCGCAACAGGAACGAGCCCTCGCCGTCGGCTTCGATGCGCGCCTGCGTGAAGCCATCGAGCGAGGTGGTTGGCTTGCCAAAGACCCATAGCATGTCGAGCGGTTTCGCCGTGTCGGTCTCGCCGGTGTGTTGCAACGACTTGCCGAGCGGCAGCGCATAACCCTCGCGACCGAACACCGGAAACTGATCGAGCGTCGCCTTGTAGCGCAGCATCTGCCGTCCGGCGAAGCGCTGTCGCGTGTTGAGATCGAACCACGCTCCGGGCGGCAGGACGACTTCCACTTCGCCGCCGGGCTGCACGATTGGCGCAACCAGCAGCGCTTCGCCGCACATGAACTGCGTCTCGTTGTTGCGCGCAGCCGCGTACTGCGGGAACGCGAGCGCCATCGCCCGCATCACCGGCAGGCCGGTGCGCGTCGCCTGCTTGATGACGCGCTCGAGATAGGGAATCAGGCGATAGCGCATCGCGAGCCACTTGCGAGCGATCGCCTCCGCCTCGGCACCGAAGGCCCAGGGCTCGCGCTCGCCGATGCCGTGCAGCCGCATGTGCGAGGCGAACACGCTCATCTGCAGCCAGCGTACGAAAAGCTCCGGCGACGGTTGCTCGCTGCCGTAGAAGCCGCCGATGTCGGAGCTGTGATAAGGATTGCCGCTCATGCCGAGCGAAAGCCCGCCGCGGATCGATGCGGCGAGGCCTTCCCAGTCGCTCTGTGGATCGCCGCCCCAGCCGATCGGGTAGCGCTGGCTGGCCGACCAGCCTGCGCGACTCCATATCACCGGGATGCCTTCACCTTCGCGAAACCGTTGTGTCGCCTCGTAGACGCAATGGTTGTAGAGCAGTGGGTAGACGTTGTGGAGGCGGCGTCCGTAGTCGCCGTTGAACGCGACCGCATCGTCGGGCACGTGCTCGCCGAAATCGCTCTTGATCACGTCCACGCCGTCGTCGAACAAGGCCTTGTGAGCGTCGCGCCACCAGGCATACGCGGCGGGATTGGTGAAGTCGACGATGCCGCTCTCGGGCAACGGCGTGAGAACCTCGCCGAAGGGGCTCGTCACCGCGCCTACGTCCCAGGCGAACACGTACGGATCGCCCTGTTCGGTGGTGAGCAGATAGCGTCGCGACGCAAGCTCGGCGAACAGCGCCGAGTGCACCGAAACGTAGGGATATTCCCACACGCACACGCGCAGGTGCTGCGCCTTGATGTCGCTCAGGACCTTGCGCGGCTCGGGGAAGCGTTGCGCATCCCACTGGAAGTCGAAGCGCGTCTCGACATTCCACGCTGCGCGTCCGTCGAGCGTGAGCACGTCGCACGGGATCTTGCGCTCGCGCAGCTTGCGCGCCACCGCGATCGCGTCGGCCGGTGTCTTGTAATAGGCCCGCGAGACCCACAGACCCAGGCTCCAGCGCGGCACTTCCGGGGCCTTGCCGGTGAGTTGCGTGTAAAGATCGATGATCGACGCCGGCGTGTCGCCTGCGAGCAGGAAGATATCGAGCGCTTCGTCCTCGATCAGCACCGCGTAGCTGCGATGCGACCAGTCGGGATGCCCCACGCCGTGCGTGACCATGCCCGGTGTGTGAACGAACACGCCCCATGCGCCATGTCCCGCGCCGGGGCTCCATGCAAAGGGCACGTTCTTGTATGAAAGACCGGTGTTGACGCCGAGCGCATCCTCGACCTGGGAATGAACGAGTTGCCCGCGCTTGTTGAGCGGCCCGAACTTCTCGCCCAACCCGTACACCGCTTCGCCGGAGCGCAGCGCGAACGCGGCGGTCCACAATCCGCCTTGACGCAGTCGCCCGAACGTCGGCAGGCGCGACCAGCCGCGGAAGTGCTCGTCGGTGATCGACTCGAACACCGGGTTGCCCCTCCACAGCAAGCGGAAACGCAACGGCTTGCCCTGCAGCTCGAGCGTTGCATCGCCCGCGCCGAAGCGCCATGCGCCCACGCCGGTCTGCTCGGATTGGCATGGCTTGGTGCGCGCGGTCAGGATGCCGTAGTCGGGTCGCGTATGCGGCCCCATGCGCAAGCGGAAGATCCCCGCGCCGAACGACATGACCTCGAGGATGTCGCCGCTCGAGGTGGCGAACGACGCGCCGGAAGCCGATGTCCCGAGGCTGTGCGGTGCCTCGATACGCAGGTAGGCGGAGGGGTCGAGGTGCATCGTCGCGCGAGCCGGAGAGCGTTGCGGTCAGCCTGCGAAAAACGGCTCGGGCATTCCAGGTACATCGACCGGCATCGCAAACAATCCGCCCGACTGCGGCAGGCGCGCCAGTTCCTCCGCGCTTCGTCTTTGGCGTGCGGTGGTGACGTAGAGCGTACGCAGGTCGGCCCCGCCGAACGCGCACATGGTCGGGCACATCGCGGGAACCGCGAAGTGCGCAACCACCTCGCCCGATGGCGCGATCTTCACGACCTTGCCACCGTCGTAGAGGGCGCTCCAGTAGTTTCCTTCGCTGTCCACCGCCGCGCCGTCGGGTCGCTCGGTGTCGCCAGCGAAGCGGTGAAACACGCGCGGCTTCGACGGCGTGCCGGTTGCAAGATCGTAGTCGAACGCGCGAATCGTGCGCACCGGGGTATCGGCGTGGTACATCGTGCGGCCGTCGGGGCTCCATGCGAGGCCGTTGCTGATGGTGGCGTGGTCCACGATCTGCGTGAGCCGGTTGTCCGCCTCGAGTCGATACAGTGCGGCGCTGGGGCCGTCGCGCGCCTCGTTCATGCTGCCCGGAAAGAAACGTCCGCGCGGATCGCAGCGTCCATCGTTGAAGCGGTGCGTGCGCGGATCGTAGGGCGCTTCAGCGAGCTTGCGCTCCAGCGTTCCGTCGCTGCGAGCAAGCCAGATCCCGCCGCGCAGCGCGACCACGAAACCCTCGCTGCGACGCAGCGCGAAGCAGCCGATCGATTCGGGCATCGCCATGAGCGTGTTGCGTCCGCTGCGCGGATCGAAGCGGTTGAGCGTCGGCGCGTTGATGTCGACCCAGTAGAGCACCTGCTCGCGCGTCGACCACACCGGCCCTTCGCCAAGCATCGCCCGGGCATCGAGGACGCATCGGAACGGCGAGGTGGCAGGTGAACTCATCGGCGTATCGGCGGCGAGCGTCAGGCTCGTGCCTTGACGGTGAAACGCATCGTACAAGAAAACGCTGCCCCAGGCGGAAGCAACCGCGTGCCGGTAGCACGCTCGCCGGCCGCGGCGCGATTGAATGCGTCGGTCATGTGCGTCACCGGCTCGATCGCGATGAAACCGGCGCCTGGGGGCGCGTACACCACAACAAACCGGCACGCCGAATCCGCGTCGATGTCGACGTCGAAGAAGGCGCGGGGCTCGTGCAACCACGCATGACCATCCCATCCGGTGAATACGTTGTCGACGTTCAGGCCCGCTAGCGGGCGAGCCCGCGTGAAATCCCACTCGTGCGGCAGCTCGCGATGCTCGCGCGGAATCACCGTTTCATCGGTGAGCCACACGCCCGACGCGGCGAAGCGAAGGTGCGTGTCGGTGGTGGCGGGAAAGAACGGATGCCAGCCGAGGCCGAACGGAAACGTTCGATCCGACTGGTTGACGATACCCAGGGCCAGCGTCAACGTCGTGAACGGGCCAGGCGCGGTGGTGATGGAAAAGAACTGGGTTGCCGTAAACGACCACGGCCAGCTTCGCGCCTGCTCCCCTTGCGCGTCATGCTCGAGCGTCAGGCGCGCTTGCGTCGGCGTTGCGTCCACGACGTTCCACGCACGCTGCCAGCCGATCCCGTGCAAGCTGTGCGGATGGTTATCGAAGTTGCGCGCCAGGGAATAGGTCCGTCCCTCGAACGCCAGCCCGGCGTTGCGAATCCGGTTGGAGTAGGGGACCAGCGGGTAACACGCCATTCGCCGAACGTCGCCCTCGCCGAGCGCCGCGGACGGCGTTGGGCGCAGCACCGGTTGATCGCGCCAGTCGAACGCGACAATCGCACCGCCGGTCGCCGGAGCTATGACCACGCGAGCATCGCCGCTCGCGAGCACGACGTTCGCGCTCATGTCCGAACGCGACCTATGCGGCGCGCGGGCCTCCCGACTTGACCTGGCCGAGCCACTCAGTCGCGCGTCCCACCATCAGTCCGACGTCGGAATTGATGGCGACCCACGAATAGCCGAAGTCGAGATAGCGCCGCACGATTTCCGGATTGGCGCCCACGATGCCGCATGGCTTGCCAAGCTGCCGGCACATTTGCGCTGCGCTGCGCAGCTTGTCCAGGACCGCGGGGTTGTTCATGTCACCGAGATGACCCATCGAAGCGGACAGGTCGGCGGGCCCGACGAAGATCGAATCCACGCCGGCCACCGCGGCGATCGCGGGAAGGTGATCCAGCGCAGCGAGCGTCTCGATTTGCACGATCACGCAAATCTCCGCACCGGCGAGCTTGTGGTAGTTCGGCACGCTGCCGTAGCGACTGCCGCGATGCACGCCGGCGACACCGCGCACGCCTTCGGGCGGATAGCGCGTGTACGAAACCGCGCGCTTGGCTTCCTCCGCGGTCTGCACGAACGGGATCAGCAGCGATTGCGCGCCCGCGTCCAGCAGGCGCTTGATGATGACCATGTCGTTCCAGGCCGGGCGAACGATGGTCGATGCGGGTGTTGTCGATATCGCGCGCAGGATGTCCGCGACCTGCGCGGTGTCGATCGGCGTGTGCTCGGTGTCGAGCACCAGGAAGTCGAATCCGGCGCAGCCGAGCGCCTCGGCATTGGCCGCCGATCCGCTCACCAGCCACACGCCATAGGGCGTGTCCCCGCTCGCGATCGCGCGCTTGAAATGGTTGACGGGCATTTCCATGAGCGTGTCCTTGTCCTTCCCTGGAGGTCAGCGGTCGGCGCCGGGCGCCGAGTCGAACATCGCAACGAGATGACGGGCGATCTCGAGCGCCTGAACGGGGGTGAGATGGAATCCGATCCATCCGAATTGCGGCGTGCGCAGCGCGAGCCGCACGCCGTCGGGATGGCCGACGATCTCCACCGCGGGATGATTCACCTGCACAAACGCGCGATCGTGAGGCACATGATTGTCCACCGCGGGCAGCAGATCGCTGCGCGCACGGCCCAGTTGCGCGATCAGCTCGCTTATGCCGGCGGCGTTGCCGATCACGGTGTCCTTGCCGATCGAGATCGCGGCGCTGGTGCGGTCGTCGGCGACTACGATCCTGGTCGGAATGACTGAGGACGTCATGGAACGGCGCTGCTCGCGTCGCGGTGAAGTTGCAGCTAGGGGATAGCCGGTCGGCTCCGCACCGGAGTGTCAAGTGTACCGCGCTTGGCGGGCCGCTCAGCGGTGTGCTATAGATCGCCACGACCTGCGGCATCGCGGGCGCCGGAGCGTTGGGTGCGGGTTGCCCGACCCGCCGCTCCGTGGATACGCGGGCGAGGAGGACAGCGTGGCCGATGCTGGCCGGGAACGCGCGCATTATCCCGATCTCGCCGGGCGGACGGTGTTCGTGTCGGGCGGCGGTTGCGGCATCGGTGCGGCGCTGGTGCGCGCATTCGCCGGGCAGGACTGCCACGTGGCGTTCGTCGACATCGCCGAGGAGCCGTCACGCACGCTGGTCACCGAGCTCGGTGGCGAGCGAGTGCGCTACATCCGCTGCGACGTGCGCGACGTCGAGGCGCTGCGTGCAGCGATTGTGCAGACCGAGAAGACGCTCGGCGCCATCCGCGTGCTGGTCAACAACGCCGCGCGCGACGATCGACACGAGGCTGCGGATGTGACGCCAAGCTTCTGGGACGAGTGTCTCGCCGTGAACCTGCGCCATCACTTCTTCGCGGCGCAGGCGGTCGTCGACGGCATGGCGACCGCGGGCGGCGGTGCGATCATCAACCTCGGATCGGTGTCGTGGATGCGTGGACGCCCGGGGTTGGTCGGTTACACGACGGCCAAGGCCGGGATCAACGGCCTGACCCGCACGCTGGCGCGCGAGTACGGCGCGCGCAACATACGCGTCAATTCGCTCGTGCCCGGCGCG
>DATKLH010000239.1:0-7113 GCA_035542515.1 Casimicrobiaceae bacterium | reverse complement strand
GTTCACCGCGCCTATCGGAGCTCGCGTGGCGCATCGGCTGCCGGTGAGGAGGCTGCGCATCAGCTTCGCGACCATGCTGCTGATCCTGTCGAGCTACATGTTCTACAGGATCATCGTCACGTGAAGCAGCGTAGCGATCGCGCTTGCGCGAGCACGCCTGGATCGCGGTTAAGAGTGGACTTGCGGCGTCCGGACGCCGACGCTAACCTTACCGCGCACGAGCTCACGGTCGCGCAGCTCTCGCAGCTATCGCCAGGACGTGCAGCGGCGCGTTCGCCTTGCGGCCCGATCGGCAACTCCCATTGCAGCGGTATAGAGCCATGAATCCAGCCGCTATCGACAAGGTCTTCACGGGCGCCATCCCCGCGCTCTACGAGAGCTGCATGGTGCCGTTGATCTTCGAGCCTTATGCCGCCGACCTGGTGAGCCGATTGCAATCGCGGCCATTGAATCGCGTGCTGGAGATTGCCGCCGGGACCGGTGTGGTCACGCGCGCGTTGACCGCGGCGCTGAATGAGCGCGTCGCCATCGTCGCCACCGATCTGAACCCCGCGATGCTCGAGCAGGCGGCCGCGCGCGGGACATCCCGCCCCGTCGAATGGCGTCAGGCCGATGCGATGCACCTCCCCTTCGACGATGGGTCGTTCGACGCGGTGATCTGCCAGTTCGCGGCGATGTTCTTCCCCGACAAGCCGAAGGCGTTCAGCGAAGCGCGCCGCGTGCTGCGTCCGGGCGGCACGTTCGCGTTCAATGTGTGGGACCGGATCGAGGACAACGAATTCGCCGACGTCGTAACCCGCGCGGTCGCGTCGATGTTTCCGCACGATCCTCCGCAGTTCCTGGCCCGCACGCCGCACGGCTATTGGGACATCGGCGCCATCGAGCGCGACCTGGCCGCCGGCGGCTTCACCGGCGCACCGAGCATCGCGACCATCGATGCGCGAAGTCGCGCCGAATCACCGCGCGTGCCGGCGATCGCGTACTGTCAGGGCACGCCGTTGCGTAACGAAATCGAAGCACGCGATCGCACGCGTCTCGCTGAAGCGACCGATCTGGCGACCGAGGCGATCGTCCAGCGATTCGGGAGCGGTCCCGTCGACGGCAAGATCCGGGCGCACGTGGTCACGATTCAACGCTGATCGCGCGCTGCACGCGAAGGGACTCGGCGAACGTCGGCGTTCAGCGCGCTTCGAGACGTCGATTTGCGCTCGGCACCTCGATCCGCGACGAGCCGCGTCAGAAGCTGCACGCTGCAGGGGTAGGTCCCACGCGCGCGAGCGTGATGGTGCCCGAGCGGCCGGTGGCTGATCCACCAGTGAAGTTGAAATCGAGCGTGGCTGCGCTGCAGCTCGCGAAGGTCAGCGTTCCGGTTCCCACCTGAACGGTCGTGGGCGTTGGAGCGATGCTGTCGAACAGACCGCCCGTCGTCTCGTACAGCGACAGCGCGATCGAGCGCGCGCCGGGCGTGTAATTGGCCTGCCCCGTGTACCAGCGCTGACCCGCCGCGCCGGTTGGCTGGCCGTTGACCGTATAGGTGTACCAGGCGAAGAACAGCACTTTTGCCAGCGGATTGAGCTCGACCACGAAGCCTTGTCCGGAGCGGGCCGGGTCGTACCAGTTGCCCGACAATCCGAAGTCTGCGCTCGCATTGGCACTACCCCCGGCTGCGCAGCTCACGTTGGGAGTGAGGCGCGTGAGCGAGACGTTACCGTTTCGACCCGAGCCGTCGGTGAACGTGTAGTTCAGTTGCGCAGTCGTGCAATCGGTGAAGCTCATGGCAACCTGTCCGACTTCCACACTCGAGGTCACCGGGGGTGCGTTGAAGCTACCGCCGACGTTCTGATACAGCGTGAGCACCGCAGCAGCGTCGCCGGCTCGCACGTTGCCGCTGAAGGTGTACCAGCGATTGCGGTCGGCTGCGCCGCTGTTCGTGTCGGCGAAGGTGAAGCAGCTTCCCTGCAGGAAGCCGACCCCGGATGCAACGAGGTCCGGAAACACCTCGATCTCCATACCCTGACCGCTGGTCGCGGCTCGATACCACGAGCCGGTGAGCCCATGCTGATCGATCGTCGGCGCGCTTGCGCCGATCGTTATCGCGAACGCGCGTCGCATGAACGATCGCTTGCCGGTATCACAACCGTTGAGGAAGAACGCGTAGCCTGCCTGCGCGATGTGACCCGACGATGCTCCGGGCGACATGAGCGAGGGGTACCAGCCGTCGAAGGACATGCCGTTGTCGGTCTGCCCCGGGCAGGGATCGATCAACGGAAACTGCGAGTTGCGCGCGAGCTGCGGAACGGTCCAGTCTTGCAGGTCCAGGCTTGTTGCAACCGAGAAATACCACGCGCCCTGTGCCTGCGGAAGCGAGCGGCACACGAAGGTCAGCAGGTAGATGCCGAGTGCATCGAGGTGATAGATCGACGGCATCGCTTGCGATCCAACGCAGCCCCCTTGCGGTAGAAAGCCGGTGTCGTTTCCGCCGATGCCCGGGGTGCTGAACGCGCCGTTGTTCCACTTCGAGAATGCGATCGTTCCGTTGCCGCCGAGCAACGCGCGCGCGATGCGAAGCTTGCCGTCCGAGTTGGCGCCGGGTCCCTGCGGTGCGACGTAAGTGACGTAGAGATAATTACCGTCGACGATCGCACTGGGAATGGCGTTGCCCATCGCGGCGGGCGAGGGCTCGGATGCGGGTTCCGGAGCGGGAAGCTTGAGCACGGGATAGCGATCGGCGCCTCCGAACTCCGCATTCACCGGCGCGGGCCACGTCTTGCCGTTGTCCGACGATCGAGCGAAGCCGACCGTCGCGTAGAACGGCTGCTGCCAGACGCCACCGGGGCAGTGGTTCTCGGCCTCGTAAATCATGATCAGGTTGCCGGGTGGACGCGTGGGGTCCTGAACGACCGATCCGGCCCCCGCGTAGTTCTCGTCGAACTCCGTGTCGAAGGTTGGATTGCAGGTGGTGAAGCGCACCGGCACCGACATCACCTGACTCGAATAGCCGGCGGCGAACGCGAAGTTCTGCAAGTCGGTCGTCTCGAGCACGACGGTGCCCGAGAAGCCGCCAGTCAAGCTGCTCGAGGCGAAGAACCGATAGGTGTTCGAGCCCGGCGCCGGGGGAAAGATGGTCGTGTGCTCGTCGGGCAGGCTCGGCAGGTTCGACGGATAGACGAGACTCTCGTCGGGCCCCACCGACATGGTGATCGCCGGCAGAACGGCCCGCGCGCGGTTGCACGTGAAGCAAAGCGCGCCGATCGCTACGACCACCGACGCGGTCAAGGCGCCTTCGCGTCGGATGCACAGACGATGCAAAGGAGCGTGATCGCGTGGACCGCTTCCGGAGTCGTTGACTGGCATGAGTCCGCGCTCGCGCAAGTGTGCAACGCGCGGATGCTCGCACGTCGATCTTGCATCGCGCTTGCGCCCGCCATTCGCGGGCTACAGACAAGCGCGCGGCTGCGCGACTCCGGTTCGCGCTGGTTCGTGCAGCTCGGATCAAACGAGGTCGTCAGGCGAGGCGCCGCAGCCACGACTCGATCGCACGGGCGGCGCTCTCCCAGCCCGGCTCGAGCATCAACATGTGGGCGAGCCCGGGAAGGATCTGCGCGTCGACGCGGTGGTGCAAAGCCGTCGCGCGCACGTCGTTGGGCGTGCAGATACGGTCACCTGCCGCGCCTAGAACCATGATCGGGCCCGTTTGTGGGACCGGGAGCGCCCAGTGCAACCGCAGCGACAAGTCGAGCAGCGCGCGTGGCGACTCGGCGCCCAGATGACGTGTCGCCTGGACGAGCAGCGACGGATCCACGTCGGAACCGAAATAGAACGGCCGCAGCGTTTCGAGGACGTCGGCGGTCAATTGCGTCGGATCGAGCCCGGCCATCTGCAGAAACGAATCGGCGTGGTGGGCCGCGAGTCGCGCGGCCATGGGCAGCAGGCCCGCCGGCGGGACCGGCGCGATCAGGGCTGCGCCGCGCACCGGTCGCTTGGCGAGGATGCGTTCCACCACGGCTGCGCCCATCGAATGTCCGATCAGAATCGGCGGCTCGTCGAGCTTGCCCGAGACGTATTCGACGTCGGTCTCGTAATCGTCGAGTCCCGCGATGAACAATGTCTCGCGGCCCGGGCTGCCGCCGTGACCACGCAAACTCAACGCGTGGGCCGGATAGCCGCGCTCGGCGAACCAGGGCAGGAAGAACGGCTCCCAGCACCAGGCATCGCAGTAGCCGCCATGCACGAACAGAAGCGGTGGCTTGTCCGTCGATCTCGTAGGAAGCTTCCTGCGGATTTCGAGATCCGGTTCGACGGGCAGCACGGTTCAGGGATCGTAGGTCAGGGATTCAGGGATCGGAAGGTCCGCGCGCGGCCATTGCGGCGGCCGCCTGCGCGCCATCAGGAGCAGGGTATCGGTGTTCAACGCGCCGATGCAATGCATGGCTTGAGAGTGGGAAAGGCAGACCGAATATATTGTTGTTACGCGCTTGGCGCGGTTGCTCTTCGGTGTTCTGACTCCCGCCCCCTGACCTCCGATCCCCGAATAATGCCAGACCGACCTTCCGTCGCGTACGACGTCGACTGCCGGCGCTGCGACCGGCTTGCGAGATTCCTCGACGAAGTCAGGGCGGAGCATCCGGACTATTGGTGCCGACCGGTCGCGCCGTTCGGCGATGCGGGTGCACGCCTGGTCATCGTGGGACTCGCGCCGGGCATGCACGGAGCCAACGCAAGCGGACGGCCGTTCACCGGCGACTATGCCGGCATACTTCTCTATGCGACCTTGCACGCGTACGGGTTCGCCTCCTCGCCCATTTCCCGCACGCGCGAGGATCCGCTCACGCTTCACGACTGCCGAATCACCAACGCAGTGAAATGCCTGCCGCCCGATAACAAACCACTGCCCGCGGAAGTGGTCCGCTGCAACGACTATCTGACCGTCGATCTCAATGCCGTGACGGCCGGTGGCGCGATCCTCGCGCTGGGACGCATCGCGCACGACGCCGTGTTGCTGGCCTGCGGGCAGCGTCGAAGCGCGTTCACCTTCGCGCACGGCGCCGAGCACCAGCTGCGCGATGGCACCGTCCTGTTCGACAGTTATCATTGCAGCCGCTACAACACCAATACCGGTCGCCTGACTCCTGCCATGTTCCGTTCGGTGTTCGATCGGATCGCGCGTCATCTCGATCGGCCGGGCCCTGCTCGCCGATGAGCAAGGTTTCGCGCCTCAACCGTCGGCTGGTTGCAAGCGAGCCCGGCGCGACGGGCTTCGACCCGCGTGAGCTGATCGCGTCGCTGCCGCACCTGCCCGGCGTGTACCGCATGTTCGACGCCGCCGGCGACGCACTCTACGTCGGCAAGGCCGGCGACTTGCGCAAGCGCGTGGCGAACTACTTCCAGAAGACCGAGCACGAGCCGCGCATCGCGGCGATGGTTCCCCAGGTGGCGCGCGTCGAAACCACCGTGGTGCGTTCCGAGGGCGAGGCATTGCTGCTCGAGAACAATCTCATCAAGGCGCTCGAGCCGCGCTACAACATCCTCTACAAGGACGACAAGAGCTATCCGTACGTGTGCCTCTCGGGCGATCCGTTTCCTCAGTTGCGATTCCATCGCGGCGCGCTCGACCGCAAGCACAAGTACTTCGGGCCGTTCCCGAGCGCCGGTGCGGTTCGCGAGGGCATCGCTCTGCTGCAGAAGGTCTTCCAGATCCGCACCTGCGAGAACACCGTTTTCGCCAACCGTTCGCGACCGTGCATGCTGCATCAGATCCAGCGCTGCACGGCGCCGTGTGTCGGGCTGATCGCGCAGGACGAATATCAGAGCGACGTCCAGGGCGCGGTGCTGTTCCTGCAGGGCAAGACCGACGAAGTGCTCGCGCAGCTCAAGCGACAGATGGACGAGGCTTCCGCGAGGCTCGAGTTCGAACGTGCCGCGCGCACGCGCGACAAGATCCAGCGACTGCAGCAGTTGCAGTCGCGCCAGTTCGTCGAGAGCGCCACCGCCGGTGACATCGACGTGGTTGCGGCTGCGGAGGAGCGCGGCCTGATCGCGGTGAACGTCGTCATGGTGCGCGGCGGTCGTCATGTCGGCGATCGCACGTTCTTTCCGAAGAGCGTGCAGGAGGGCTCGCGTGCCGAGTACGTCGATGCGTTCCTGACCCAGCACTACGTCGAGCGGCCGGTGCCGCCGACGATCATTGCGCCCGAGTCGCGTGACGCGGAGGCGCTCTCCGAAGTGCTCTCCAACCAGGCGCAGCGCAAGGTCGAAATCTCGACCCATCCGGGCGGCGAGCGACGCGTGTGGTTCACGATGGCCGAGCAGAACGCCACGCTCGCCATCCGGCAGAAGCTCGCTCTCAAGGCGACGCTGGAGGAGCGACTCGCGGCGCTGCAGGAAGCGCTCGGGTTGCCGCCATCGGTGCAGCGGATCGAATGCTTCGACGTGTCGCATACCATGGGCGAGGCGGCGGTGGCGTCATGCGTGATCTTCGATCGCCTCGCGATGCAGAACTCGGAGTACCGCCGCTTCAACGTGACGCCGGCGCAGGGCGGCGACGACTACGCCGCGATGCGCGAAGCGCTGTCGCGCCGCTGCGCGCACATCGTCGCGGGCGAATATCCAGCACCCGATCTGCTGGTCATCGACGGCGGGAAGGGACAAGTGGGTGTCGCCGCCGAAGTCCTGGCGGAGCAGGGGCTGCATCAGACTCCGCTGATCGGCATCGCCAAGGGGCCCGAGCGCAAGCCGGGTCTGGAAGACATCGTGTTTCCCAACCGCGACGAGGTGCTGAACCTGCCGAGCGATCACCCGGGACTGCATCTTCTGCAGCAGATTCGGGATGAAGCACACCGCTTCGCCATCCAGGGTCACCGCGCGCGCCGCGGCAAGGCGCGCACGACCTCGGCGCTTCAGGAAATCGACGGTATAGGATCCAAGCGGCGCCAGGCGCTGCTCGCACATTTCGGCGGGCTCAAGGGCGTGCAGGGTGCCAGCGTCGAAGACCTCGCCCGGGTGCCAGGTATTTCACGGGAGCTCGCTGCGCGGATCTACAAGCAATTGCATTGAACGCCGTGGTGGGATGGCGCAAGCTCGGTCCGCGGTGGTGTACCGGGAATCGTCACTTGC
>DATKLH010000238.1:0-3369 GCA_035542515.1 Casimicrobiaceae bacterium | reverse complement strand
CGCCGGAGAGCAGCGCCTGCATGCCGTCCGGCGTGGACATCGCGACCTGCAGGTTGTCGTACTTGAACTCGCTGCCCTTGCCGAACTCCTTTTGCGTCGCCATCTGCAGGACGATCGCCGTGCCGGAGATCTTGGTGGCGGGCATCGCGATGCGGTCCTTGTCGGTGAAGTCGCGAATCGACTTGATGCGCGCCTCGCGCGTGACCAGGATGATCGGCGCGCAGTTCTTCGCCGCGATCGCGCGCACTTCGTTTTGCGTGCCCTTGGTGCGCGCCCACAGGATGGCAAACGGCGCGATGCCGCCTCCGGCGACCTGGATGCTCCGGGACAGCAGCGCGTCGTTCTGACTCGTGCCGCCCGAGATCTGCACGTAATCGGCACGCGAGTTGAGCCCGGCCGCCTTGGCGTGCTTCTCGAACAACTGCTTGTCCTGCATCACCATGATCGGCAGGAACGAGATGCCGAACTGCCTCGCGATCTTGATTTCCGCCATCTCGGCGGACGCCGAGGTGGCGCCCAGCGCGCCGATGAGCACTGCGAACAGTAGAGCCGGTGCAATTCTCGACTTCATCTCGCTCTCCCTTGATAGGACCTCGAACCAACCGGACGATCGAACGCGGCCTCTTGGTTCGATCGCTTGTCATCGGCTACGGTGTGCGGATGCGGCGCCGACGATCATGCGCGTTGCGTCGCGCGCGACGCCGGCAGCTCGGGCGGGCTCCGCTTGTGCCAATCGGTGCACGACTGGTACGCGTGACCGAGCGCGAGCAGACGCGCCTCCGCGAACGGCCGTCCCAGCAGCTGCATGGCAACCGGCAGTCCGTCGGGTGTGAATCCGCAAGGCACCGACAGCGCCGGCAGCCCGAGATAGTTGACCCAGCGCGTGAATCGCGTGACGCGTTCCATGAGCTGCGGCACCTGCGCGGTGCTGCGGATCTCGGTATCCACGATGGTCGGCACCGGCATCCCGATCACCGGCATGTGGACCGCATCGGCGCGATCGAACACGCGTTGCACGAACTCCTGCAGCAGACGCGCGCGCAGGCGCGTGGCGTCGAGGTACTGCGTCGCGGGAATGTGGTAGCCCGCCTCGACGCGGTTCACGGCGGACAGCGAATACTCGTCGCGACGCGTGCGCACCCACTGGGCGTGGATGGTCGCCGCTTCGGCCTTGTTCACCAGGTTGGTGAGCGCGTAGGTGATGCGCGGATCGGGAAGCTCGACTTCGATCACCTCCGCGCCGAGCGTGCGCAGCGTTCGCAGGCTTTCATCGTGCGCGGCTTTGACGGTTGCGTCGATGTCCTTGAACATCGCGTTGGTTGGCACGGCGATCCTCATGCCCTTCACCCCGCGTGCCAGCGCGGCGTGATAGTCAGGAATCGCATGCCCGGCGGTGATCGGATCCTTGCCGTCGGGGCCGGCGACCACTTGCAGCAGCAGCGCACAGTCTTCGGCCGTACGCGCAAGCGGACCGACGATGTCGAGCGACCAGCAGCGCGGCATGACGCCGTAGCGGCTGACCAGCCCGTGCGTCGGCTTGAGGCCGACGACTCCGCACATCGCGGCCGGCAGGCGGATGGATCCTCCGGTGTCGGAGCCCAGCGATGCGAAGATCAGCCGCGCGGCGAGTGCGCATCCGGAGCCGCTCGACGAGCCGCCGGTCACGTGCTCGGGATTCCAGGGATTGCGGCAGTGACCGAAGTATTCGTTGTGCCCGGTCGGGCCCGCGGCGAATTCGGACATGTTGAGGCTGCCGAGATACACCGCGCCGGCCTCCGCCATTCGTTCCTGCACCGTGGAGGTGACGTTCGCGACGTGATCGCGATAGATCTTCGATCCGCAGGTGGAAACCTTCCCTGCGCGGTAGAACATGTCCTTGTGGGCGAGCGGCGCGCCGTGCAGGGGCCCACGCCATCGACCGGCGGCAATCTCGCGGTCGGCCTGCTCGGCTTGCGCGAGCGCGTCGTCGGGCTCGATGGAGATGAAGCAGTTGAGAACCTTCTGTCGACGCTCGATGCGCGCAAGGCATGCGCGTGTCGCCTCGACCGACGAGAGCTTCCGCTGGCGGATCGCGGCTGCGACCTCGACCAGCGTCATCGAACCGATGTCGTCGCTCATGCGTTCACCAGGCGTCGCGCAGTTCCCACAGCACGCTCACGAAGCGATCCGGATCGTCTTCGAATTGCGCGGACTGCGAGGCGCGAAAGGCGTTGTCGATGAGGGCCTCCGTCTCTTCGGCAAGCTCGGCCGCGCGTCGCGGATCGAGCTTCAGGCGCTGCACTTCGATCGCCTGGCGCAGGATCAGATCGGGATCGATCGGCATTCGCTTTCCTTTCCGCCTTCAGCGACGTCGGCCCTTGCGTGCATCGATCGCACGCCGCGGATCGAGCATCGAGGCCACGCCTTGCATTGGCGTCTCACAAGCCTGCTATGTTCTCGACGCCCGGTGCAAGCTCGCCCGCTTCGACGCGCTTGACGAGCTTGAGGATCGCCGCTTGCGTCGGCGCGGGCAGGCCCAGCTCCGCCGCCTTGTCGACCACCATGCCGTTGATGTAATCGATCTCGGTGCGACGCCCCTTGAGCACGTCCTGAGCGGTGGACGGCCGCCCTTCGTCGGTCATGCGCGTCATCCAGCCGGAGATCACCTGCTCCACCTTCGACAACGCCTGCGCGTCGCCGTATGCGGCGGCTTCCAGCGCATCGGCGGGAATGCCGCGAATCGATTCGAGATCGAACCCGAGCGCGCGTCCCACGCGTACCGCTTCGCCACCGAGCCGTATCGCGATGCGCCGCGGCTGAACCTGGCCATACACGCCGGTGTGGCCCAGGCCGGTCAGTGCCGCGAGCCCATTGTGCATCGAGTTGGCCGCGAGCTTCGACCAGCGTTCGCCCCACAGGTCGTTGGTGATCTCGGTGCTGTCGACCGCGCTTAGCATGCCCGCAAGCTCGCGCACACGCCGGGTCGTGCGACCATGCACCTCGCCAACACGAAAGACCGTATAGGCCGCTCCGCCGGGCTTGTAGGTCCGGACAACGGTTCCGGGCTGGTCGAGGCTCACCCCGATCGTGCTCGCAATGCAGCCGAGCGTCTTGCCCCATCCCACGATGTTCGCGATGCGCTCCTCGTTGATGCAGTTCTGCAGCGACACCGCGAACCCCTGCGGCGCGAGGTACTGCTTGATGAGCATCGTCGCCCACTCGGTGTCGTAGGACTTGACCGAGATGAAAGCGATGTCGATGGGGTGGGAGGCGAGCCCCTGGACCTCGTTGATGTGAAGCGCCTTGATCGGCACGGTCGCGCTGCCCTGCGTCCCACCGAGCTTCACGCCGTTTCGCTTGATCGCCTCGATGTGCTCGGGCCAACCGTCG
>DATKLH010000237.1:0-13838 GCA_035542515.1 Casimicrobiaceae bacterium | reverse complement strand
TGGTCGATGGTTGGTTTGATCGGCACGCGGTAGCGGTCGATCCTGATAGGCGCTGGGCGATGAGGGCTTCGCACAGTGGGAGGATGATCCACTATCGACCGTCGACTATCGACCATAGACCATAGACCATTGACCGTAGAGCATGGACCCTAGACCGTAGACCTGCACCGAACAAGGAGGCGCAGATGGCAGAACAGAACATCCCGCACGGCGAATTCCTGCAGCGCGACCGATCGGTGCATCCGCCGGCGTATACGCCGCAGTACAAGACCAGCGTGCTGCGCTCGCCGCAGAAGGCGCTCATCTCGCTGCAGAATTCGCTCTCGGAGATGACCGGGCCGAGCTTCGCGGCCGACGAGCTCGGTGCGCTCGACAACGATCTCATCATGAATTACGCCAAGGATGGATTGCCGATCGGCGAGCGCATCGTGGTGCACGGCTACGTGCTCGACGAGCACGGTCGTGGCGTGCCCAACGCGCTCGTCGAGGTCTGGCAGGCCAACGCGGGCGGGCGCTATCGGCACAAGAAGGACACCTACATCGCGCCGGTGGATCCGAATTTCGGCGGATGCGGTCGCATGCTGACCGATCGCGATGGCCACTATGTCTACCGGACCATCAAGCCGGGTCCTTACCCCTGGCGCAACAAGGTCAACGACTGGCGGCCGGCGCACATCCACTATTCGCTGTCCGGGACGGGATGGGCGCAGCGGCTCATCACCCAGATGTATTTCGAAGGCGATCCGCTCATCGCGAGCGATCCGATCGTGCGTACGATCCCGAGCGAGGAAGCGATTCGCCAGCTCATTGCGCCGCTCGACCGCGGCGCGGCGATCCAGCTCGACAGCCTCGCGTATCGCTTCGACGTCGTGGTGCGCGGCTCGCGCGCCACCTGGTTCGAGAGCGACGTGCCCGAAGACGACACGATGGAACGGGAGTGATCCATGTTCACCAAGGTGCACCAGCTCAACTACCTCAAGGAATCGGCATCGCAGACCGCCGGGCCGTACGTGCACATCGGACTCGCGCCGCATGCCGCCGGCTTCGATATCTTCGAGAAGAACTTCAGCAACGTGCTCGCCGGGAGCAGCACCAAGGGCGAGCGCATCGCGATCGAAGGTCGCGTCATCGACGGATCGGGCACGCCACTGCGCGACGTGCTGCTCGAGATCTGGCAGGCCAACGCGGCGGGCAAGTACAACCATCCCGCGGATCGCCAGAAGAAGGCGGTCGACGAGAGCTTTCGCGGCTGGGGACGCGCCTGCTCGGACTTCGAGACCGGCGTGTGGCGCTTCGACACCGTCAAGCCCGGTTCGGTGATGGGCCGCATGGGGAAGCCGATGGCGCCGCACGTGAACCTTTGGCTCGTCGCGCGTGGCA
This sequence comes from Casimicrobiaceae bacterium, assembly GCA_035542515.1. Lineage (GTDB taxonomy): Bacteria > Pseudomonadota > Gammaproteobacteria > Burkholderiales > Casimicrobiaceae > VBCG01. The sequence goes on along the minus strand of DATKLH010000237.1, from coordinate 12,458 downwards.
TCAACATCGGACTCAACACGCGGATGTACTTTTCCGACGAGGAAAAGGCCAACGCCGCGGATCCTGTGCTCAACCTCATCGAATGGGAGGTGCGCCGCAAGACGCTCATCGGCAAGCGCGAGGATCGCAGCGGCAAGGTCGTCTACCGGTTCGACATTCACCTGCAGGGACCCGACGAGACGGTGTTCTTCGACATCTGACCGGCGCGCGAAGCGCTTTCCACCACCGCCGATCGTTCAACCGCAGGCGAGCAGCCACAGACGCTCGCAATACTTACGAGCGCCGCCAGGCGCGCTTCGCCGATCAGCAACGCTACGATCGAATCCCGGCGCACACCTTCCCGAACCAGCAGGCACTCTTCCATGTCCCTGTTCACGACCGATGCCGTGCGTGCGATCTTCGCCTCCGAGGCGCGCATTGCGCGCATGCTCGACGTCGAGGCGGCGCTCGCGCGCGCGGAAGCCCGCGTGGGTGTCATCCCGGGCGACGCGGTCGCCGCGATCGAGGCGTGCTGCAAGATCGAGCTCTACGACGTCGAGGCCATCGAGCAGGCGGCATGGAACGCCGGCAACCTCGCCATCCCATTGGTCGCGGCATTGACGCGCCGCGTCGGCGACTGCCAGGCGAGCGCGAGGGGCTACGTGCACTGGGGCGCCACCAGCCAGGACATCATCGACACGGGGCTCGTGCTGCAGTTGCGCGACGCGCTGGCGGAAATCGACGAGGACCTCGATCGACTGGCGCGCGGCCTCGTCACGCAGATCGAACAGCACCGCGAGAGCGTCATGGCCGGCCGGACCTGGTTGCAGCATGCCGTTCCAGTGACGCTCGGGCTCAAGCTTGCGGGCGTCCTGGTCGCGATCAAGCGCGATCGCGAGCGTCTGGCCGCGGCGCGCTCGCGCGCCCTTGTGCTGCAGTTGGGCGGCGCCGCAGGAACGCTGGCCTCACTCGGTGCACAAGGTCCCGCGGTGCAGGTCGCGCTCGGAGATGAACTGCAATTGCCGGTCCCGCCCACACCCTGGCACACACAACGCGATGGATTGTGCGAGCTTGCGGCGGCATTGGGTGTGCTGACAGCGACGCTGGGCAAGCTTGCACGCGATCTCGCGTTACTGGCTCAGACCGAAGTTGGCGAGGTCGCCGAACCGGCCGCCCCGGGTCGTGGTGGATCGTCGACCCTGCCGCAGAAGCGCAACGCTGTCGGCGCGTCGATCGCGATCGCCGCCGCGACGCGCACGCCCTCGCTGGTTGCGACGATGCTGAGCGCTGCGGTGCAGGAGCACGAGCGCGGCCTCGGCAACTGGCCGGCCGAATGGGACACGCTCCCCGAGATCGTGCAACTCGCCAGCGGAGCGCTCGCTTCGATGGCGGATGTCGTCGGCGCACTGGAAGTCGATCCGGCGCAGATGCGGCGCAATCTCGACATCACGCGCGGCCAGACGCTCGCCGAAGCGGTGCAGATGGTGCTCGCCCCGCAAATCGGACGCGACGCTGCGCACAAGATCGTCGGCGAAGCGGCCAGGCGCGCAACGCGCGAGGGTCGTCATCTCAGGGACGTGCTGGCCGACGATCCGCTGGTTCGCGACGCGCTCGATGATGACGGGCTGCAGGCGTTGTTCGATCCGGCCAATTACCTCGGATCCACCGACTTGTTCATCGCCAACGCGTTGAGCGCGCGCTGATTCCACCCATGCCTTTCCTCGACCTTGCCGATCTGCGCGTGCACTACCGGTTCGACGGTCTGGCCGACAAGCCGGTGCTGATGCTCGGCAATTCGCTCGGCACATCGCTGGAGATGTGGGAACCGCAAGTGCCTGCGCTCAGCGCGCGCTGGCGCCTCTTGCGCTACGACGCGCGCGGCCATGGCAGCACCGGCGTCACGCCGGGCCCCTACACCATTCCGCAACTCGGCGGCGATGCGATCGCGATGGCCGATCGCCTTGGAGTGGAGCGTTTCGCCTTCTGCGGATTGTCGATGGGTGGAATGATCGGCCAATGGCTCGGAGTGCACGCGGCCGCACGCATCAGCGCTCTGGTGCTATGCAACACCGCTGCGCTGATCGGCCCGCCGGAAGTCTGGAATACGCGCATCGCGCGGGTGCGCGCCGGCGGCATGGCGGCGATCACCGATGCGGTCATCGCGCGCTGGTTCACGCCCGAGTTCATCGCGCGTTCGCCCGACCCGGTGGCGCGCCTCAAGGCGCAGCTTCTCGCCACACCGCCCGATGGCTACGTTGCGTGCTGCGAGGCCGTACGCGAGATGGATCAGCGCAGCGACGCCGCGCGGATCGGCACGCGCACGCTGGTGATCGCGGGCACGGACGACCTTGCCACGCCCGCGGCCGACACTCGCTGGCTCGCCGACCAGATCGTGGGTGCGCAGTATGTAGAGCTGCCCGCCGCGCATATTTCCAACCTCGAGCAGCCGGAGCTTTTCACCTCGGCGCTCACCGATTTCCTCGCGAGCTGAAGGAACTTGCCGCCATGGACGAGAGCGAACGTTACGACAAGGGCATGGACGTCCGCCGCGCCGTGCTCGGCAACGCCCACGTGGATCGCTCGCTGCAGCGTCGCAATGCGTTCAACCAGGAGTTCCAGGAACTCATCACGCGCTATGCGTGGGGGGAGATCTGGACGCGACCCGGGTTGCCGCGTCACACCCGCAGCCTGATCACGCTCGCACTCATGATCGCGCTGGGTCACGACGACGAATTCAAGATGCATGTGCGCGCGGCGTTCAACAACGGCGTGACGCGCGAGCAGATCAAGGAAGTGATCCTGCAATGCGCGATCTACGCCGGCGTGCCGGCCGCGAACCACGCCTTCGCGATGGCCCAGGAGGTGTTCGAGGCGATGGATGTCGCGAGTGCGGAAAAGCGTTCATAGTTCCTGGTTCTTGGTTGTCAGCGTGCGCTCGGCCGTGCAATCCGGCGGCGCTCGCATTCACGTCGCTCCGAGCGCAGTGATGCGACGCGCCGGCTGCGTGCGGCGTGAGACGCGCGCTAGCAACCAGCAACCCATAACCAGCAACGCCTTTCGGGCCACCGGCGCCGGTTACCTGCTCGCTGCCGCGGTGCCGATCGGGCCATGCAACGTTTCCTCCTCGATGGGCACCTTCAGCGCGTTGAGGATGCGTGGAACCATCGCGTAGAAGCCGGCAGTCAGCGCGAGCTCGACGATCTCGCTGTTGCTGTAGTGCTTCTTCAGTTCGGTGACGACGGTGTCGGGCACATCGCCTTCGAGCATCGACTCGGTGAGAGCGAGGGCTGCGCACTCGGCATCGCTGAAGCGTGGCGACTCGCGCCAGAAGAGCAAATCCTCGATCTGCTCGGCCGGCACCCCCTGCTGGTGTGCCCAGCGCCGGTGCTGGTGCCATTCGTAGGCGGAGCCCTCGATCTGTGCGCCGCGCAGGATCATCAACTCGCGCAGCTCCCGCGTGGTCGTGCAATCCCGCCGCAGCGTGTATGCGAAGTGGATCCATGCCGACAGCAGCTTCTCGTGGTGACCGAGGACGCGGTAGAGGTTGAGGAACTCGCCGTTGAGGTCGCGGATCAGCTGCTTGTTCTTCGCGTCGATCTCCTTGAGCGGCAGCCGGGGCTTGATCTTCGATTGCGCTTCCATGAGCTCTCCGTTCGCAGTTCGGGCCGCCAGCGTGCGGGTCACGCGGTCGTCCGTTGGGGGTCTTCGGGACTTGCGGGTTGCTGCTTGCGGCGTCGCCGCCGCGAGCGCGCAGCCATCATGTCTTGCGCAGCTGGTCGCGCAGCACGTTCTTCTGCACCTTGCCGGTTGCGTTCTTGGGAAGCGGTCCGAAGACGATGCGCTTGGGTGCCTTGAAGCGGGCGAGCCGTCCGCGAACGTGTTCCACCAGCTCGCTCTCGGTGGCGCTCGCGCCGTCCTTGAGCGTCACGAACGCGACCGGAACCTCGCCCCATTTCTCATCCGGCGCCGCCACGACGGCAGCCTCGAGCACGGCGGCGTGACTGGTGAGCGCCTGCTCGATCTCCACCGACGAGATGTTCTCGCCGCCGGAGATGATGATGTCCTTGGCGCGGTCGCGCAGCTCGATGTAGCCATCGGGGTATTTGACGCCCAGATCGCCGGTGCGGAACCATCCGTCCGGGCACGCCTTGCGCGTGGCGTCCTCGTCCTTGTAGTAGCCCAGCATCACGTCGTTGCCGCGCACCGCGATCTCGCCCATCGTCGCGGCATCGGCCGGCACGTCGCGCCCCTGCGAGTCGACCACGCGCACGCGCTGCGCGATCACGTTGTTGACGCCCTGGCGCGACTTGAGGCGAGCCTGCTCTTCGATCGGCAGCGCGTTCCACTCGCTGCGCCACTCGCAGATCACGATCGGGCCATAGGTCTCGGTGAGCCCGTACAGGTGCGTGATGTCCATGCCGAGCTCGGCGAGGCGCTGCAGCAGCGCAGGCGTCGGCGGAGCTCCGCCCGTACCGATGCGTACCGCGCGTGGCAGCCTGGTAGTCCCGGCCTGCGGGTCCCAGATGGTCATGGTCAGCACCGTGGGCGCCGCACAGAAATGCGTGACGGCCGATTCGCGCATGTGCTTCCAGATGAGGCCGGCTTCGAGCTTGGGCAGGCAAAGATGCACGCCGCCGACCGCAGTCACGCCCCATGGGAAGCACCAGCCGTTGCAGTGGAACATCGGCAGCGTCCACAGGTACACCGAGTCGCTGGTCAGCCCCATGTGGAGCGCCATCGCCAACGCCTGCAGGTAGGCGCCGCGGTGGTGGTACATCACGCCCTTGGGACGCGCAGTGGTTCCGCTCGTGTAGTTGATCGACAGCAGCGAGCGTTCGTCGGAGACCGGCTCGATCAGCGGCTTGCCCGCCTCGATCAGCGCCTCGAGCTGGTCGCCCGCGCTGCCGGCCTGGATCAGGCGTACGCTCTTGCCGAGCTGCTCGGCAGCCGCGAGCGCGGGCTTCGCATAGTCGTGATCGAAGATGAGCACACTCGAGCCGGAATGCTCGAGGATGTAGGCCATGTCGGCCGGCGTGATACGCGTGTTCAACGCCACCAGCACCGCGCCGGCGAAGGGAACGGCGTAATGCGCGGCGAGCATGACGTGCGAATTGCTGGCGAGCACGGCCACCCGGTCGCCTGGCTTGACACCCAGTTCCCGCAGGCCGCCGGCCATCTTCCGGCAGCGCTCGAGGAACGCTGCGTAGGAGAAACGGAGGTCGTTTTCGACCACTGCGGTGCGGTCGGGAAAGACGTCCGCAGAACGCAACAAGAACGCCGTCGGGGTCAACGGCTCGAAGCTGAAAGCGGGCTGCATCACTCCTCCATGCCACGTGTTTTCGAGGCAACGCCTGGCTGCGACAACGCTACTCCTGCTCGCGATTGCATTCAAATGAATACTTTGATCGCCATCGGCGCGCACGCCGCGCGAGACGACACGCGCCGCCGCTTGCTCGCGTTGTAAGGTTTTCAAGTTCTGGCGACCGGCGGCGGCCCATTTTTCCGCAGTGCGAAAACGCTTCGACAACACGTGACGAATCGCTCGCGCGAGGAATACACTTGTGGCGCGCTTCGCGATCGCATGAGTCCGGTTTGCGTCGCGCATCTTCCCCGCTGCGTCACCACGACCTGACCGTCCTTCGACAGTGCGGAGCGCTCGAATGATCAGTGGAAAGACCACATTGATCGCCCATCTCGGATTTCCGACCGAGAGCTTCAAGGCGCCGATGATCTACAACCCGTACTTCGACAGCGCGGGCATCGACGCGGTCGTGATCCCGATGGGCGTGAAGGCCGAGGAGTACCGGCAATTCCTGCCGTTGCTCTTCAGGCTCACCAACATCCGTGGCGCACTGGTGACGATGCCGCACAAGGTCACCACGGTCGGACTGCTCGACGAAGTCACCCCGACGGTGCGGGTTGCGGGGTCGTGCAATGCGATCCTCAAGCGACCCGATGGCACGCTGCTCGGCGACATGTTCGACGGCGAAGGTTTCGTGCGGGGCGTGCGGCGCAAGGGGCGAACGCTCAACGGTGCAAGGGCCCTGGTGGTTGGCAGCGGCGGAGTGGGTTCGGCCATCGCTGCATCGCTTGCCGGCGCGGGCGTGAGCACGCTTGGCGTGTTCGATGCGAACGCCGCCGCGGCGGAGGGACTCGCGGCGCGGCTGCGCGAGAACTATCGCGCGCTCGAGGTGCGCCACGGTACCAGGGATCCGACCGGATTCGACATCGTCGTCAACGCAACACCGCTCGGAATGAAGGAAGGGGACGCGCTGCCCTTCGACGTCGAGAAGCTCGGTCCCGAAATGTTCGTCGGCGAGGTGGTGATGAAGCAGGAGATGACGCCGCTATTGCGTGCCGCCCAGCAACGCGGATGCCAGTTCGTCATCGGCACCGACATGCTGTTCGAGCAGATTCCGGCGTACCTCGAATTCTTCGGCTTCCCGAGCACGTCGGCCGACGAGCTTCGTGCCGTGGCGAAGATCAAGTACTGATCGTCGGCGAGTCTTTCGCAGCGACTCACCGATCGCGAACCGTAATGCGCAGATCGATCGCCACCGTGTCGATGAGCGGCACGCTTCGCGACAAGCTCGAGGCGATCGCCGCGGCGCGCTTCGACGGCTACGAGATCTTCGAGAACGACCTGCTCTACTACTCCGGCTCGCCGAGCGAGGTGCGCAAGCTCGCCGATGATCTCGGCCTGTCGTGCGTGCTCTACCAGCCGTTCCGCGACTTCGAAGGCGCGCCCGATGCGGTCTTTCGCCGCAACCTCGAGCGCGCGGAGCGCAAATTCGACGTGATGCAGGCACTTGGTGCGCCGCTCCTGCTCGTGTGCTCCAACACTTCCCCCGACGCCATAGGCGACGAGGAGCGCATGGCGGCGCAACTCCGTGCGCTTGCCGAGCGCGCCGCGAGGCGCAACCTGCGCGTGGGCTTCGAGGCGCTCGCGTGGGGCCGCACGGTCAACAAGTACGGGCAGGCGTGGTCGGTGGTCAGGCGCGCAGCGCATCCGCACCTCGGCCTGATCCTCGACAGCTTCCACACCTTGTCGCTGCGCGACGATCCACGAGGCATCGCCGACATTCCGGGCGAGAAGATCTTTTTCGTGCAGATGGCCGATGCGCCGCTGCTGGTCATGGACGTATTGCAATGGGCGCGGCACTTCCGCAATTTCCCCGGCCAGGGACAGCTCGACGTCGAAACGTTCTTCGAGCAGGCGCTGCTCGCGGGCTACGCCGGGCCGTTGTCGCTCGAAATCTTCAACGACGTGTTCCGGGAGACGCCGAACCGGCGCACCGCGACCGACGCGATGCGCTCGCTGCTCTACCTTGAAGGCCGCGTGCGCAACCGTCTGAAGGAATCCGCGCGTCGCGACGACGAGGGCGGAAGGCGCGCGGCGCGCGTGCTCGATCGCATCGAGCTGTTCGACCCGCCGCGTCCTCCCGCGTTGTCGGGTATCGCGTTCCTCGAGTTCGCCGTCGACGAAGCGGCCGCTGGCGAGTTGGGCACGCTGCTCGAGGCACTGGGCTTTCGGCGTGCCGGCCGCCATCGCTCGAAGGCGGTGACGCTGTATCGGCAGGGACGCATCAATCTGGTGGTCAACGCCGACCCCGAGTCCGTCGCGCGAGCGCGTTTTGTCGAGCAGGGCCCGTCGGTGTATGCGATCGGGCTGTGGACCGACGATCCGCTGCGCGCGGTGAATCGCGCGACCGGGTTGCAGAGCGCGCGCTTCGACAGCCCCGTGGGTCGCGACGAAGCGCAGATCCCGGCGGTGATCGCGCCCGGAGGGCTGCTCGTCTATTTCGTCGCAGCGGAGCTGTATCCCGATCGACTGTTCGAGATCGACTTCCAGCCGCAAGCGGACGAGGGCAAGTCGCCGCACGGGTTGGTCGATGCCGTGGACCATGTCGCGTTCGGGCTGTCGATGGACCGTCTCGACTCGTGGATGCTGTTCTGTCGCGCGGTGCTCGGCATGCAACCCGGCGACAGCCTCGAGCTGTCCGATCCCTACGGCCTGATCCGCAGCGCCGGCGTCGCGACCGATGACCGCGCGGTGCGCTTGGTCCTCAACGTTTCGCTCAGCCAGCGCACGCGCACGGCGCGAACGGTGAGTCCAAGCGGTGCCACCGTCCATCACATCGCGCTTTCGTGCGAGGACATCGTGGACACGGTGGCGCGGATGCGCGAGCGCGGGGCGCGCTTCGTGCCCATCTCGGGCAACTACTACGACGATCTCGTCGCACGGCTCGATCTCGATGCGCGCCTGGTCGCACGCATGCGCGAGCTCGGCATCGTGTACGACCGATCGCCTTCGGGCGCTTATTTTCACGCCTACGGTCAGCCGTTCGCCGATCGGTTCTTCTTCGAGATCGTGCAGCGCGTGGGCGACTACGACGCCTACGGCGCACTCAACGCACCGGCGCGCATGACCGCGCAGGCGCAGGCGTCGCTTCCAGGTTGAACGCGGCGCCATGCAACCCGGATCGGACTGGGCTCGCAATGCCTGACACCAATCGCGTTTGCGGGCGTTCCCATTCGCGGCTTTCCCAGCGGGCCGCACGGCAGGGGGAGGACCTGCTCGGACCATTAGACGGCGCATCGGATTCCGCCTGTCGCGCATGGCAGGCGGAAATGGATCAACCCAGCATGGAGGAGGCCCCTCATGGCAAGCCCCAATGAACACGAGCCCCACGGCACGCACCAGACCAAGAAGGCAACGGCGAGCGGCTGGATCGGCTCGGCGCTGGAGTACTACGACTTCTTCATCTATGCGACCGCGGCGTCGCTGATCTTTCCGCAGCTGTTCTTTCCGTCGGGCAATCCCACGGTGGCGATCGTCGCGTCGCTCGCAACCTATGGCGTGGGATACGTGGCGCGGCCCATCGGAGCCTTCGTGCTCGGGCACTGGGGCGACACGCACGGCCGCAAGACAGTACTGCTGACGTGCATGTTCATGATGGGGATATCGACGATGGCCGTCGGTCTGCTGCCGACCTACGGCCAGGTCGGCATCCTCGCGCCGATCCTGCTCGTGGTCCTGCGGCTGATCCAGGGTTTCGCGGTAGCCGGCGAGATCTCGGGCGCAAGCTCGATGATTCTCGAGCATGCACCGTTCGGGCGACGCGGCTACTTCGCGAGCTTCACGCTGCAGGGCGTGCAGGCGGGACAGATCTTCGCCGCGGCGGTATTCCTGCCGCTCGCGCACTATCTGCCGCCGGAAGACTTCAACACCTGGGGCTGGCGCGTTCCATTCCTGCTGAGCGTCGTGGTGATCATCGCGGGCTACATCATCCGGCGCAATGTCGAAGAAACCCCGGCGTTCGCCGAGGAGGCCGAGCATCATGAGGTCCCGCAATCCCCGATCGTCGTCGCTTTCAAGGACAGCTGGGGAGACATGTTGCGTGTGGTGTGCATGGCGCTCATGAACGTCATACCGGTGGTGACGTCGATCTTCGGCGCCGCCTACGCGGTGCAGCCGGCCTACGGCATAGGGTTCCACAAGGACGTCTACCTTTGGATCCCCGTGCTCGGCAACATCCTCGCCGTGATCGTGATCCCGTTCGTCGGCAACCTTTCCGACAAGATCGGTCGCCGACCGCCGATCATCGTCGGCGCGCTCGCGTCGGGACTGCTGTCGTTCCTCTACCTCTACGCGATCAGCATCCACAACGTGCCGTTCGCCATCGTGATGTCGCTGTTGATGTGGGGCGTGGTCTACCAGGGGTACAACGCGATCTTCCCGAGCTTCTATCCCGAGCTGTTCCCGACGCGCAGCCGGGTGACCGCGATGGCGATTGCGCAGAACATCGGCACGACCATCACCGCGTTGCTGCCGGCGCTGTTCGCAGCCGTCGCGCCGCCCGGGTCGGAGAACATCCCGCTGAAGATCGGCGCGCTGACCTTCATCATCACCTGCGTGTCCGCGATCGCCGCGTTCACCGCGCGCGAGACCTATCGCACGCACCTCAACGATCTCGGCGAGCGCAACGCCGTGCCGGTCGACAAGGCCGAGTACGACCGGATGCGCGAGCAATCGATCGCGAGTGCCAAGGTCGCTTCGGCTTCTGCGTGAGAGCTGCATGTCCGGGCCCGGCTTGCTCCGGGTCCGGACGTTTGCGTTACTCGTCGCTCACGAATGTTTCGTTGCTGCTGTAGCACGCGTCAGGACAAGCTCCGCAATACTGCAGCACGCCGGCCGAGCGGCCCGTCGATCGGCTTGGCGTGTCGCACGCACTCGAATATCCGCGCCCGGTAGACTTCCCTCCGGTGAGATCTCAGTGCGCGTCGCGTCGATGCGCATTGCGGCGTCTCCGGAAGAGCACAACGACAGATGCACAAGGTGCGCTTAGCCGTCGCGGGTGCCGGCGTCATCGGCCGGCGTCACATCGAGGAGATCCGGCGCAGCCGCTCGACGCGGCTGTGCGCCATCGTCGATCCCGCAACCGATGCACCGGACATCGCGCGCCGCGAAGAGGCCCCGCTCCGGATGTCGCTGGAAGAGGTGATCGCGCGCGACAAGCCGGATGGCGTGATCGTGGCAACGCCCAATCACGTGCATGTCGAGCAGGCGCTGCAATGCATTGCCGCAGGCGTGCCGGTACTGGTCGAAAAGCCGCTCGCGCACACGCTCGCCGCAGGCGAGCATCTGGTCGCGGTGGCCGAAGCGGCCGGCGCGAAGCTGCTCGTAGGCCATCATCGCCGGCACAGCCCCATCCTGCACGAGGCCGTGGAGGTCGCGAGATCGGGCATTCTCGGTGCGATCGTCGCGGTCATGGGTAGCGCCGTCTTCTACAAGCCCGACCGCGAAGGCTATTTCGACGGCGCCAACGCGTGGCGCCGACAGCCCGGCGGCGGTCCGATCCTCATCAACATGATCCACGAGGTCGGCAACCTGCGCGCGCTGGTGGGAGAGATCGTTGCCGTGCAGGCGTTCGCATCGAACGCGACGCGTCGCTTCGAAGTCGAGGATACCGTCGCGATCGCCTTGCGCTTCGCCAATGGTGCGCTCGGCACGTTCCTGCTCTCCGACACCGGAGCGTCGCCGAAGAGCTGGGAGCAGACCTCGCGGGAGAACGAGGCCTACGCGAGCTATCCGGACGACGATGCCTATGTGCTCATCGGAACCCAAGGCTCGCTGGGCGTGCCCACCATGCGACTCAAGTACTATGCCAGCGACGCCGATCGCTCGTGGTTCAAGCCGTTTACCGAGCGGACCATCGCGCTGCAGCGCGACGATCCACTCGCACGACAGATCGAGCATTTCGTGGCGGTGATCCGCGGTGAGGCGCAACCGCTGGTCAGCGCACGCGACGGGTTGCAGAATCTGCGCGTCACCGACGCCATCGGCGAGGCCGCAAGGCGCGGTGCGAGCGTCGAGGTACCGCTGAACTAGGGCCCGGCGTCGGTCGGCGGGCCCCGCCTCAATCGAAGCGCGCGCAAACCGCGCACCGGAGACTCGAATGGACCGTTTCCTCGTGCTGAATGGCGTCAACCTGAACATGTTCGGCAAGCGCGATCCCAGGCAATACGGGACGATCACGCTCGACGAGATCGACGGCCGGCTGCAGGCGCTCGCGCGCGAGCTTGGCGTGCAGCTCGACACCTTCCAGACCAACAACGAAGGCGAGATGTGCGAGCGCATCCATCAGGCATTCCGCGACGACGTGGCGGGCGTCATGATCAACGCCGGTGCGTGGACGCACTACAGCTATGCCATCCGCGATGCACTGGCCATCCTCACGGCGCCGATCGTCGAAGTCCACATGTCGAACATCCATGCGCGCGAGGAATTCCGCCACCACTCGGTGATCGCGCCCATCGCGAAGGGACAGATCGCCGGGTTCGGCGTGGACAGTTACCTCTTGGCGCTGCGCGCGTGCGTGAGTGCGGCGGGCGGCGCGAGCTGAAGGCGTGGACCTGAAGGTCCCGTCAACGTCGCTTCGCTCCAAGGAGCGACCCCAGCACGCACCGGATGGCCCTGCTCGCCGAAGACATCCCAGAAGACGGTTGGAAACCCGGTGAACGCGGGCTCGCTGGTCGAGTTGCGGGCGATGATCAAAGGTCCGGGCATGTCGATGGCGTCGCGACGATTTGGCGTCGCGACGATTCGATGCTCCAGTGTAGCGGTTCGTGCTGTGGCGTTGACCCACCTAACGCGATGGGCGTTTTCGGCGGTAGGTGAGCGTTCTCGTTGCTAGCTTACGGTCACGCGCGGCCGTCGGATCGACCCGGGTACGTCAAGTTGGGGGATTGAGCCGAACCGAAGGTGTACTCTCCGGAGAAGGCCAGCGGACGGTCTTGCGATGGGCGCGACCGGCGCCATATTGAATGAGGCCAGCGCGGGCGCCTCGATCGTGGCCGCTTCCGGTCCTTCCCGAAGGCGAGGCGACATTCCGGAACCCGACGTCGGACGGTGCGCAGGCCATGTCCGGTGCCGCGGTTCCTCTTCAAAAACGGCCGGTTTTAGGCTATAATCGACG
>DATKLH010000236.1:0-4564 GCA_035542515.1 Casimicrobiaceae bacterium | reverse complement strand
ACCGCGCCGATGTGTGACGCACTGCGTGCCAGCGGCAAGGCCGCGCTGTTCGCCGAGCGAACCGGCCTGGTGCTCGATGCGTATTTTTCCGGCACCAAGCTCAATTGGCTGCTCGACAACATCCCCGGCGCGCGATCGCGCGCGCAACGCGGCGAGCTCGCTGTCGGCACCGTGGACACATGGCTGATCTGGCAACTGACCGGCGGAGCCGTCCATGTCACCGATGTTTCGAACGCGAGCCGAACCCTGCTGTTCGACATCAAGCGCGGCGAATGGAGCGACGAGCTGTGTCGCGTGCTCGATGTGCCGCGTGAAGTGCTGCCTGCGGTGGTGCACTCTTCAGGCGTCTGCGCGGAAACATCGATCGGAGATGCAAAGGTTCCGATCGCCGGGATCGCGGGCGATCAGCAAGCCGCACTGTTCGGACAGGCATGCCTCGATGCGGGCCTCGCGAAGAACACCTACGGCACCGGTTGCTTTCTTCTGCTCAACACCGGTGGCAAAGCGGTCGCTTCGCGCAACAACCTCGTCACGACCATTGCGTGGCAATGCGACGATCCGTTGCAGTATGCGCTGGAAGGCAGCGTGTTCGTCGCCGGCGCCGTAGTGCAGTGGCTGCGCGACGGGCTGCAGATCATCCGTTCAGCCGCCGAGGTCGAGGCGCTTGCAGCGAGCGTTGCGGACAATGGCGGCGTGTACCTCGTGCCTGCCTTCACCGGACTGGGCGCGCCGCACTGGGATCCGTACGCGCGCGGCGCGACCTTCGGCCTGACCCGCGGCGCGACCTCCGCGCACGTTGCACGCGCCGCGCTCGAATCGATCGCGCTTCAGAGCGCCGACGTTCTCGACGCGATGCAGAAGGACGCGAACATCACGCTTTCCGAGCTGCGCGTCGATGGCGGCGCAACGGCCAACAACCTGCTGATGCAGATTCAGGCCGACGTGCTCGGCGTTCCGGTGGTGCGGCCGAAGGTCCTCGAGACCACTGCGCTGGGCGCCGCCTATCTTGCCGGTATCGCGACCGGTTACTGGAACGGCACCGACGAGCTGCGGCGCAACTGGCAGGTCGATCGAAGGTTCGAGCCGCAGATGCCGCGCGATCGCGTCGCGGAGCTGCGCGCGCGCTGGAACAACGCGGTCGAACGGGCGAAGGGGTGGGCGTGATCGTCGAGTGGGCCGCACGACGCGGCATCGCGCATCGCGAACTGCTGCGTCACCCCGGCGACCAACGCGTTCGACGCTACACCTGCGAGCCGCTCGCAACCCGCCGCGCCACCCGCCTGAGGATGTCCTCCAGATCGCCCGCCTGCACCGGCTTCACCAGGTGGTAATCGAAGCCCGCCTCGCGAACCTTGCGACGATCCTCCTCCTGACCGTAGCCGGTGAACGCGACAAGCACCGTGCGTGCGAGCGAAGGTAGCGCCCGCAGGCCGCGGGCGACCTCGTATCCGCTCATGCGCGGGAGGCCGATGTCGAGCAGGACGACGTCGGGCATGAGCGTTGCGGCGCGCGACATTGCCGTTACGCCGTCCGCGACGGTTTCTGCACGATGCCCGAGGATGGTGAGCAACATCGCCATCGAGCTCGCCGAATCGGCGTTGTCGTCGACCACGAGCACGCTCAGCGGTCGCGCCTGGTGTTCCGGGCGCGCCTGACCCGAACCCGAACGGGCCTCGTTGCCAAGAATCGGAAGCCGAACGGTGAACGTGCTGCCGCGGTCCGCGCCGCGACTGGTGGCAGCCACGCTGCCGCCATGCAGCTCGACCAGTTGCCGTACCAGCGTCAGCCCGATCCCGAGCCCGCCCTCCTGGCGATCGAGCGAGCGATCGCCTTGCACGAAAAGGTCGAACATGCGCGGCAACAGCTCGGGCGGGATGCCCACGCCGGTGTCGCTGATCTGCAGGTCGGCGAAGCGCTCGTCGGCGGTGAGCGAGATGTCGATGCGACCGCCGTCGGGCGTGTACTTGGATGCGTTGGTCAGCAGGTTGGACAGGATCTGGGCGATACGAGTCGTATCGCCGCGCATCGTGAGCGGCCTCGATGGAACGTCCAGGTGCAGTTCGTGACGACGCGACTCGATCTGCGGACGCATCGATTCGACCGTGTCGCGCAGAACCTGCACCAGATCGAGCGATTCGAAGCGCAGCGAGATCTTCCCGGTCTGCACGCGACTGACGTCGAGCAGGTCGTCGACCAGCCGGGTCAGGTGACGCACCTGACGCTGGAACACCTGGCGCACCCAGTCGATCGCCTGCGCGTCGTCGGGCTGCCGCTCGAGCGCATCGAGCGCGGTCTGGAGCGGCGACAGGGGATTGCGCAACTCGTGCGCGAGCATCGCCAGGAACTCGTTGGTGCGCCGTTCGCTGCGCTGCAGCTCCTCCACCTGGCGACGCACCGTGAGATCGCGCGTCACCTTCGCGAAGCCCTGCAGCGAGCCGTTGCGATCGTACAGCGCGGTGATGACGACGTTGGCCCAGAACAGGCTGCCGTCCTTGCGCACGCGGTAACCCTCGTCTTCGAAGCGACCCGCCTTCGCCGCGATGCGCAGCTGGTGATCCGGCCAATGGCGCGCCACCACATCGGGTGGATAGAAGATCGAGTAGTGCTTGCCGAGGATCTCCTCCGCCGTGTAGCCCTTGATGGTTTGCGCGCCGATGTTCCAGCTCGCGATGTTGCCTTCGGGCGTTAGCATGAAGATCGCGTAATCCTTGACGGATTCGACGAGCAGGCGGAAGCGCTCCTCGCTCTGGCGCAGCAGGTCTTCCTGGTTGCGTCGCTGCGTGAGATCGCGTGTGATCTTGCAGAAGCCCGAGACCTTGCCGTCGTTGTCGTGCAGCGCGGTGATGACGACGTTGGCCCAGAAGCGCGAGCCGTCGCGACGCACGCGCCAGCCTTCGTCCTCGAAGTGACCGTTGCGACGCGCAAACGCGAGCTCGTGCTCGGGCCACTTGCGCTCGATCGCGTCGGGCGGATAGAAGATCGAGATGTGCTGGCCGATGATCTGCGGCGCGGTGTAGCCGCAGATCGTCTCGACGCCCAGGTTCCACGACTGGACGATGCCGTCGTCGTCGAGCATCAGGATCGCGTAATCGGAGACGCTTTCGACGAGCAGCTTGTAGCGCTTGTAGCTCTCGAGCACGTCGCTGCCCGGGGAGGATGGCGGCGTGCGGACCGAATCCTGATTGCGCCGGCCGTTTTGCGTCATGGGGTTGCCTGCTGATCAATGTGAAAGTGTCGCATCCGGCGCAGCACCAAACAAGAACACGGCACGCATTTTTTTGTAGGAATTACAAGCGGCCGGTGCGGCAGGTCAGGATTGCGGGCCGCGAGAAAGGTGCATATACTCCTATTTGGACCATGAAACCGTCGCGACACGACGCGCCGTCAGGCGCTGCCGGCAGCTTGCAGGGGGCGTGCGCGTGCGGCCGCCTGCGCCGTGCCACTCGAGCGCTGACCCAGCTTTACGACGACGCGATGGCGCCCGCCGGTCTGCGCGTCACCCAGTTCTCCGTGTTGCGCACCCTCGCCCGTGACGGCTCGACGCGGATCTCCGATCTCGCCAGCCAGCAACTGCTCGATCGCACCGCGATGTCGCGCCACCTCGATCCGCTCGTCAAGCGCGGACTGGTCTCGATCGGCCGGGGGAGCGATGGGCGCACCCGCGAAGTCGCGATCACGGCCGGAGGCATGCGCGAATTGCATGATGCCGAGCCTTACTGGAAGAAAGCCCAGCGCGAGGTGGAGCGCACGCTCGGCAATCGCAAGCTGACCGCGTTGATCGCGATGCTGCACGAGCTCGAAGCGCTCCATCCGGATCTCGCTGCGCCGCGCGCTTCGAGTGAAGCGAAGCCCGAACCTTCGCGTCGTACACGACGCGCAACCATCGCCTAGTCGCGATGCCGAGGAGAATCGTTTGAGCACCCATGCGACCACCCTCCGGAGCCTGCGCACCCCGACGCTGATGCTGGTGTGCGGCGGGTTGATCCTCACGCTCGGGATGGGTATCCGGCACGGCTTCGGCCTGTTCCTGCAACCGATCACCACCGACCTGCACTGGGATCGCGAAACGTTTGCCTTGGCGTTCGCGGTGCAGAACATCGTCTGGGGCGCGACTCAGCCGTTCGCGGGCATGATCGCCGACAAGTACGGGTCGGGTCGGGTCATACTCGGTGGTGTCGTGCTGTACGCGCTGGGTCTCGCGCTGATGGCGCATCCGGCGTCGCCGTTGCAGTTCATACTCGCTGCCGGCGTGCTGATCGGCACGGGTCTATCCGGAGTCACGTTCAGCGTCATCTCCGGCGTACTGGGGCGCGCGTATCCGCCCGAGAAGCGCAGCATGGTGATCGGCATCGCCGCAGCAGCAGGCTCGTTTGGCCAGTTCGCCGTGCTGCCGTTCACGCAGTGGCTGCTTTCGCATCTCGGTTGGTACGGTGCATTGCTTGCGATGTCGTGCATAGCGCTGCTGATGGCGCCGCTTGCCGCCGCCATGGTCGAGCGGCGCGGGTCGCATACCCATGCATTCCAGCAATCGGCCGGCCAGGCGATGAGCGAGGCGCTGGGTCAT
>DATKLH010000235.1:0-3176 GCA_035542515.1 Casimicrobiaceae bacterium | reverse complement strand
CGATAGGCGATAGGCGATAGGCGATAGGCGATAGGCGATAGGCGATAGGCGATAGGCGATAGGCGATAGGCGATAGGCGATAGGCGATAGGCCTTTGCGCGTGTTGTCGGCCAGTCGAGCAGCAAAGGCCGCGGCGTCGGGACGATCACCCAGCAACGGCTCCAAGCATCGCCAATGATCTGTCTAGGCGCATGGGCCCATCCCCCACCGCCCATCGCCATCTGCGTAGCACGACCGCCTACAACGTGAACCTCATCTGCTTCACCAGCACGCCGGGTAACGTCGTGCTCGTGAGCTGACGCGAGCCGTAGCTGCTCGGATCGAGCAGAAGCTCGCGTTGCGCGGTGATCGCTTCCAGGTTGCCGCCGAGGAGGTTGTAAAGCGTATCGTCGAAGCGCAGCACGTCGATCGGCGCGACGATGCGGCCCTTTTCCACCCAGAACGTGGCGAAGCGCGTCATGCCGGTCATGCGGCACTCGTTGCGGTCGGAATAATTCAGGTACCAGAGATTGCCGATCGCGAGGCCGGTGTCGAGCGCCGTTAGCGCGTCGTCGATCGCCAGGTCGCCGGCATTCATGGCGAGCGCCTCGGGAGCTTCCTGCGCGTTCGCGCCATTGGTGACTTGATCGAACTCGCGCGCCGTGCGCGGAGACACCAGCGAACCTGTCAGCGCACCGCGCTCGATCAACGGCACGCGTGGCGGGCGCGCGAAGCCGTCCGCCTGGAATCCCGGCGCGACGCCCGCTTCGACATCTTCGGTGACGGTTACTCTCGGATCCAGGCGCGCGCCCTGTTGCATGCGCGCGAGCACGCTCTGACGGGTTGCCAGCGCGCGAGCGGAAAACGCACCCCATGCGAGCAGGCCCGCGATTTCCTCCATCGCCGCCGGCGCGAGGTAGGCGCGATAGTTTCCCGGGGCGAGCGATCGTGCGGGCAGCGCGATCAATCCCAATCGCTCCCGAGCGAGCGCCATCCGGCGCGACAGCTCGTCGGCATCCCAGCTGAAGCCTGTGTAGCTCGACTTCACGGCCTTGTCGGCACGGTGATACAGGCTCCATTGCAGATTGAACGTGCTGACCTCGTGCCAGTTGCGCTGGCCCTCGGAATTCGCAAAGCCGCGGCACACCGTCCCGCTGGCGAGCAGGCCGACGAGGTCGAGTCCGGCTCCGGCCGCGAGAATCTCGTCGACCATCTGCGCAGCCGCCGGCAACGCCGCCCCGCGCACTGAACGGCTCGACGCCACCGTGTCGGGCAGAAGCAGATGCGGGTCGTCGGTCAGATCGGGCATCGCAAGGCGAAGTCCGGCGAGCGCATCACCCAGCAGCTTGGCGTCGCGGGTGGCATCGCCGGCAAGCGACACCGTGTGATGCGCATGGCGCTGGCCGCGTATGAGGCGCAAGGTCGCGTAGCGCTGCGCGACGCGACCCGGCTGGCGCACCTTGCCGCGGTTCATTCTCACGAAATCGGTGTCTTCGCCTGCGAAGGATGCGGTGTAGCGCTCGCCCGGCTGCATCAATCCGTCGAGCGCCTGTGCGAGTCGGTCGAAGTGCTCTTCCATCGGCGAGGGAGCCCCGACAATGCGAGCGGCATCGGCGAGTTGCGTCGGCGTCATTGCGCACCTCCGAAGACGTCGACGTCGGCGAACACGCAGGCAGGCGAGGCATGTCCGACGCGGATCACTTGCGAAGGCTCGCCCTTCCCGCAATACGGCGTTCCGAGCACGCGGATGGTGTCGGCGTTGCCGACACGCACCAGGCTGCGCCAGAAGCTCGCGCTGATGCCGCGATAGTTCGGGTTCTTCACCACCTGCGTCAGCTTCCCGTTCTCGATGAGGCGACCGCGCTCGCAGCCGAACTGGAACTTCTTGCGCGAATCGTCGATGGACCACGAGCTGTTGGTCTCCATCAGCACGCCGCGGTCGATTCCCGCGATCATGTCCTCGACCGTCGCCTCACCCGGCTCGAGGTTGAGATTCGCCATGCGATCGATCGGCGGACGATTCCAGTTGTCGGCGCGCGCATTGGCAACGCCCGGAAGACCTGCGCGATGCTGCGAGATCGCGCCTCCGAGCGGTCGCTCGAGAATGCCTTCGCAGATCAGGAACGTCTTGGTGGCCGGCGTGCCGTCGTCGTCGAAGGCGTAGCTTGCGAGCTCCTCGGGACGCGTCGGGTCGAAGGTGATGTTCAGCAGCGACGACCCGTAGCGGTAGTTGCCGAACATGCCTGCCGTTACGAAGCTCGTCCCGGCGAAGTTGCGCTCGTCGCCAAGGATGCGATCGAGCTCGAGCGGATGGCCGATCGACTCGTGGATCTGCAACACCATCTGGTCGGGCATGAGGAGCACGTGCATGCGTCCCGACGGACAGTTCGGCGCCGCCAGCAGCTCGAGGGCTTCCTCGGCGATGCGCCGGCCGCTGCCGGCGAAGCCGAAGCGCGCGAGGATCTCGACGCCGCCCTGCTGGCAGATGCCGCGATAGCCGTTGAGCGAGCGCTGCTGGGTTTCGCCGTTGGCGTGCGCGGTGACGCGCGCCGATGGATAGACGTAGCGGAAATGTTGTCGCACGTCGCCGCCGCTGCTCGTCACCAGTCGGTGTTCGGCGGCGCGAAGGTCCACCGACGCTTCGCAATCGACGATGCGCGGGTCGACCGCGGCGTCGGCGCATTCCTGGCGCAGCAGCTCGAACCATTCCTTCCGGTTCGGCAACGGGAGGGTCGACGTGGGCGAGGAATAGCTGCCTTGCGCAGCGGGCCGCGGCAGCGTACGGGAGTCGACGATCGCGTAGCGCGCGGTTGCCCGTGCCCAGTCCGCAGCACGCTGTAGCGCGTCGCGCAAACCGGCGGGCGAGGTGTCGGCGGTTGCGGCATAGCCGTAGCCGCCATCGCAATAGACGGTCGCCATGGCGCCGGTATCGGTGCACACGCTCAGCGGCTGAGGCACGCCCTTGCGGACTTCGTAGGATTCGGAGGTTTCGCTGACGAAGCGCAGCGACCAGAAGTCGGCCTGCACGTCGAACGAGGGTAGTGGATCGTCGAAGGGCATCGGATGCGAACAATCAGAAGAGGTCGCGGCGCGGATCGCTGCTCGAGTTGCCAGCGATTTCGAAATCAGGGCGTGACACGCGCGTGCGCATCGCGAAGCAGCGGCGCGAGTCAGGTCACCCGGCAGGGCGGCGCAAA
>DATKLH010000234.1:0-35745 GCA_035542515.1 Casimicrobiaceae bacterium | reverse complement strand
CGCTGTGGCTTGTCCGCGCGCAAAGCCGAATACGTGCGCGACCTCGCGCGCCACTTCACCAGCGGCAAGCTCGACCCGCGCGAATGGCCGTCGCTCGACGACGAGTCGCTCATCACCGCGCTGGTGGACGTGAAGGGCATCGGCCGCTGGACCGCGGAGATGTTCCTCATCTTCCACGAGCTGCGGCCGGATGTGCTTCCGGTGGATGATATCGGCTTGCAGAAGGCAGTCGCTCTGCACTTTTTCGATGGCGAACGCCAGCCCACCGACGTGATCCGCGATGTGGCCGAGGAGTGGCGGCCATGGCGCAGCGTCGCGACGTGGTACCTGTGGCGGTCGCTGGATCCGATACCGGTCGAATACTGAGGCGATGGGCGGGTGTTCCGTTCGTTGTCACGCAATCGGCACACGGCCGCGACCTCGACCCATCGCCTTATCGCCTATCGTCCACAACCGGCCATCATCGACCATGACCGATACAGCGCCCCGCTACCCCGGGCCTCTCGCCCTCGCCGAAGCGATGTCCGCATTCGCGCTCAGCAGCGCCCAGGATGCCAAGTTCACGCGCGATGGACCGCGTGCCGACGTCGAATATCGTGATCTCGGTCTCGCTGCGGCCACCGGCGGCCGCATCGGCATCAAGCACATCCGCGCCATCGTGCCGCTGCCGAAGCCGACGGGCTGGCACTGGCACGACATGAGCGCGCATTTCGTCTACGTGCTCAAGGGCTGGATCACCTTCCGCTTCGCGGGAGTGGAAGGGGACGTCACGGTGCAGGCCCAATGCGGCCTGTCCCAGCCGGCGGGTGTGGCGCATAACGTCATCGCGCGCTCCGAGGACCTGGAGCTGCTGGAGATCAATGTCCCGGCGGAGTATGGGACGTGGGAGACGCCTGAGGCGAGGACATAGGAAAAAGGAAACAGGATCTTTCCTCTTTCCTACTCCCCGCCCTCACGCCTTCAACACCCCATCGACCAGATGCAACGTCCGTTCCGTGCGCGCGGCCAGATCCGGATCGTGCGTGACGATGACCAGCGCGGTGCCGATGTCGCGATTGAGCTCCAGCATCAGGTCGAACACGGTACCGGCGGTCTTGCGATCGAGGTTGCCCGTGGGTTCATCGGCAAGCACGCAACGCGGCCGAGTGACCAGCGCGCGTGCCAATGCGACACGCTGGCGCTCCCCGCCGGAGAGCTCTCCCGGCGTGTGACGCAACCGATGCGCAAGCCCGACGCGCTCGAGCATCGTGGCAGCCTGCTCGCGCGCAGCGTCGGTCGCCATGCGCCGTATCGCAAGCGGCATCGCGACGTTTTCCAGCGCGCTGAATTCCGGCAACAGATGATGGAACTGGTAGATGAAGCCGAGCGCCCGGTTGCGCATCTGACCGCGTTGCGCCTCCGACAGCGAAGCGAGTGCAACGCCTTCGACGAACACTTCTCCGGCGGTTGGCGCGTCGAGCCCGCCGAGCAGATGCAGAAGCGTGCTCTTGCCCGATCCCGACGCGCCAACGATCGCCACGCGCTCGCCTTGCGCAACCGACAGATCGACGCCGAGCAGCACCGCAACGTCGAGCGGACCGTTGCGATACGTCTTGCGCAGGTTACGGCAGGCAAGCACCGGCACCGCGTCGTCGCGTCGCGGTGCCACAGCGCCGCCGCGCAGCATCGCGGATGCCGCGTCGTCACTCATAGCGCAAGGCATCCGCCGGATTCACGCGCGCGGCGCGAAAACTCGGGTAGACCGTCGCCATCAGCGCCAGCACCAGCGCGATGATGGCGATGGTGATCACATCGCCGCTTTGCAGGTCCGACGGCAGGTCGCTGATGTAGTACACGCTCTTGTCGAGGAACTGCACGTGCAGGACGCGCTCGATGAACGGCACCACCGTCTCGACATTGAGCGCGAGCAGGACGCCGCCGATGACCCCGATCAGCGTGCCGATCATCCCGATCAGCGCACCCTGGATCACGAAGATGGTGAGAATCGAAGACGGCGATGCGCCGAGCGTGCGCAGGATCGCGATGTCGGCACGCTTGTCGGTGACCACCATGACCTGCGCCGAAACGATGTTGAACGCCGCGACCGCCACGATGAGCGTCAGGATGATGAACATCACCCGCTTCTCGATCGCCACGGCGCGGAAGAAGTTGGCGTGGTTGCGCGTCCAGTCGCGCGCTTCGGTATCGTTGGGCAGGCGATTGATGAGCTGCGAGGCAACCTCCGGCGCCAGCATCATGTCGTCGAGCTTGAGCCGGACGCCGCTTACGCCTTCGAGGCGATAGAGCTTTTGCGCATCCTCGATGTTCACCAGCGCAAGCCCGCTGTCGAACTCGAACATGCCGACTTCGAAGATGCCGGCGACCTTGAAGCTCTTCACGCGCGGCAACGTGCCGGCGGGCGTGACGTTGCCTTGGGGTGTGATCGCAACGACGGTGTCGCCCAGGCGCACGCCCATCGAACGTGCGAGCTCCGCGCCGAGCACGATGTTGAAGCTGCCGGGCGTGAGTGCGTCCAGCGATCCGGCGCGCATGTGCGATCCAAGGTCGGCGACGCTGTTCTCCTGCCTGGGATCGATGCCCCGGATCAGCGTGCCGCGGTTCGCGTCTCCGGCAGCAAGCATCGCCTGTCCGATAACGTACGGCGCGGTACCGATCACGTGCGGGTTCTCGCGCGCGATGCGCGCCACGAGGTCCGGTTCCATGAGCTCGGGAAAGCCGCGAACCTCGATGTGCGACGCGACCGAAAGGATGCGGTTGCGCAGTTCCTGCTGGAAGCCGTTCATCACCGAGAGCACGACGATCAGGGCCGCGACGCCGAGCGCGATGCCCGCCATCGAGATCAGTGCGATGAACGAGATGAAGCTGTTGCGGCCGGAGCCTTTGCGAGCGCGCGTGTAGCGCAGGCCCACCGCAAGTTCGTAGGGTGACACGTGGAGTGAGGCGCGCGTCTTGGCGTTGCGCCGTAGGTCGAAAGGACGAGGGGAGAAGTTCGATTATCGCATGCTAGACTCGGCGCACCTGCTGGTGCGCAGCTCGAACGACAATACGAGCGAGGCCTCGCGCAATGTTGTCGCATGCCCGTCGATTCAGCCGCACCAACCGATGTCCGCATTCCATGCGAAGCCGGCCCGATCCATGTCGATGACCCTCGTGTTGCCCGGCCTCCTCGCGCACGACAGCAACGATCTCGCCGGCCGCGAAGCCTTCGCCATGCTCGGCGCGTGGGGCACGGCGAAGCTCGAAACGGAAGGCATCGAGCTCGCGCTATTGCGGGCACTCGGGATACACGCTGCGGCACCGGCGCCGCTCGCTGCAATCGGCGCCGGCCTGCACCCGGGCGATCGCGCGGTGTTGTATGCCGATCCGGTGACTCTCGCACTCGGCGAAAGCGTGAGCATCGAAGGCCGCGTCGCGGACCTGCAGGCCGACGAAGTCCAGGCCATCACCGATGTGCTCAACACCCACTTTGCCGAGGATGAGCTCGCGTTGTCCGCCAGCCGGCCGGACGCGTGGTTTGCCACTCTGCCGCGCGCGCCGGATGCAACGTTGACGCCGCTCGCCGCGGCGGTACGTCGGCCGCTGCTGCCGCGCCTGCCGCAAGGGCCGGAGGGCAAGCGATGGCAGCGCTGGGGAGACGAAATCCAGATGCTCTTGCACGATCATCCGGTGAACCGCGCGCGCGATGCCGCGGGACGAGCGCCGATCGGCGGCATCTGGTTCTGGGGCGCGGGCACCTGGCCGAGCGCTTCGCCGATCGGACGCATCGATGCCTTTGCGGACCCGGGACGCGTCGGCGACGTCGCTCGTGGCGCGGCGGCCCTATCTGGCGGAACGCTGCAGCCGTTGGGAAACTCGCTTGCATCGTTTCATGACAGGGCCGACACGGTCGTCGTGGCGGCCCTCGACGACCTCGACGTGCTCGAACGGCGCTTCCTGCAACCGGCGCTGCAGGCGCTTCGCAACGGTTCGGTGGATGCGCTCGACGTCATTGCCGATGGACACGGCGCGGCGGTAACGTGGAAAACGCGTCGGCCGCGCTGGCTCGATCGCTTCACGCGGCGTCGAGCGAGGCTCGTCGTGCCGCGGCCGGAGGAGTCATGAGCCTCACCATCGTGCGGCGTCCAGTGCCCGCCTGGGCAGGCACTCTGGTCGATGCCGGTCTTTCGCCGGTGCTCGCACGCATCTACGCCGCGCGCGGCATCAGCTCGGTCGCGGAGCTCGATCACGGCGTCGCCGCGCTGCCGTCGTTCGAATCGCTCAAGGACATCGATCGCGCCGCCGAGCGCCTGGTGCGCGCGATCGACGACCACGAGCGCATCGTGATCGTTGCCGATTACGACGCGGATGGCGCCACGGCATGCGCAGTCGGCGTGCTGGGTCTGCGCGCGATGGGTGCGCAGGTCGACTTCGTCGTGCCCAACCGCTTCGAATTCGGCTATGGGCTCACGCCGGAGATCGTTACGCAAGCCGCGCAGCTCGCGCCGCGTCTCCTGGTGACCGTCGACAACGGCATTGCAAGTTGCGACGGCGTTGCCGCTGCGGTGGCGCGCGGTATCGACGTGCTCGTCACCGATCATCATCTGCCCGGCGCGCAACTGCCCGCGCCGGCGATCATCGTCAATCCGAACCAACTCGGCTGCGCGTTTCCATCGAAGAACATCGCCGGCGTCGGCGTCATGTTCTACGTATTGCTCGCGCTTCGCGCTCGATTGCGCCAACTCGGTCGCTTCGCCGCGAGCACCGAGCCGAACCTCGCGGAGCTGCTCGATCTCGTGGCACTGGGCACCGTCGCCGACGTGGTCAGGCTCGATCAGGTGAACCGCATCCTGGTCGAGCAGGGTCTGCGCCGCATGCGCGCCGGTCGCGCACGACCCGGCGTGAGAGCGCTATTCGAAGTAGCCGGGCGCGACGCCGCGCGCGCCACGCCGGGCGACCTGGGATTCGTGGCGGGTCCGCGGCTGAATGCAGCGGGTCGTCTGGCGGACATGTCGCTCGGCATTCGTTGCCTCCTGGCAAGCAGCATGGATGAAGCGCTTCCGCTGGCACGCGAGCTCGATCGACTCAACCAGGCGCGGCGCGAGGTCGAGACCGACATTCACGATCAAGCGATCGCAGCGCTCGAGCAGGCCGGTGCGGCAGCCACCGACGAGTCCTATTCGCTGTGCATGTTCGGCGACGACTGGCACCAGGGCGTGGTCGGCATCGTGGCTTCGCGGCTCAAGGATCGCTATCACCGCCCGACCGTCGTATTCGCGAAGTCGAGCGACGGTGAGCTCAAGGGCTCGGGTCGATCGATCCCCGGGTTTCATCTGCGCGACGCCCTCGACCTCGTCGACAAGCGCGCGCCGGGCACGGTGCGCCGTTTCGGCGGACATGCGTTCGCGGCCGGTGTGTCGATTGCAGCGGCGCATTTCGACCGCTTCGCCGCTACCTTCGAGGCCGTCGCGCGCGAGCTTTTGACGCCGTCGCAGCTCCGGCAGGCGCTGGAAAGCGATGGTCCACTGGCGGCCGGCGAGCTTCACTTCCGCCTTGCCGAGGATCTCGCGTGGCGGGTCTGGGGCCAGGGCTTCGCCGCACCCGCGTTCGACGATACGTTCACCGTCACCGATCAGCGGATCGTTGCCGAAAAGCACGCGCGGCTGACGCTCAACCGCGGCGGGGAGCGATTCGAAGCGATGGCGTTCCGGCAACCGGACCCTTTGCCGGCGCGCATCTCCGCGCTGTTCCGCCCCGAGATCCACGAGTGGAACGGGTTGCGGTCGCTTCAGTTAGTGATCGATCACTGGCAAGCCGCCTGAGCGGCCCCTCCGGGGCACTATGCGACGCAACACGCGTCCCCGAGATGTTGCGTTTTGATGCATTGCAGGGCAACGGCCTGCAGCCCGGCATCGTGACGCATGAATTTGATTAAAAAGAGCATTTATTGCTGCCTTGGGCGGGCAACAGTCACGGTTGGATCCAACCTCGCACTTGTGCGGTGCAATACTTGCATCTATAGTAAGTCGGTTTGGTTACACCCATAAGAACCCGCCGCTCGAGCGAGCGGGACCGACCCACTGCGAGGATTCAAACAAGGGACAGTCCCATGCGTCTTGCCGACAAAGTTTCGATCATCACCGGAGCCGGTCAGGGTATAGGTCGCGCCACGGCGCTCAAGTTCGCCGCCGAAGGCGCCAAGGTCGCGGTGTGCGACATCAATCTCGCTGCGGTCGAGGATACGGTCGCGGCGCTCCAGGCCGCGGGCGGCGAAGCGGCCGGATATCGCGTCGACGTGTGCGACAAGGAAAGCATCGCGGAGATGGTCCAGGGCGTGATGGCCAAATGGGGCCGCATCGACACGCTGGTGAACAACGCCGGCATCGTCCAGGACGCACAGTTCAAGAAGATGACCGACGAGCAGTTCGAGCGGGTCATCGACGTGAACCTCAAGGGCGTCTACAACTGCACCAAGGCGGTCGTCGACATCATGCTCGAGCAGAACTCCGGGGTGATCCTCAATGCCTCCTCGATCGTGGGTCTGTACGGCAACTTCGGCCAGACCAATTACGCCGCCACCAAATTCGGCGTGATCGGAATGGTCAAGACCTGGGCGCGCGAGCTCGGGCGCAAAGGCATCCGCGCCAATGCGATCTGCCCGGGATTCATCGAAACGCCGATCCTGACCTCGATTCCCGACAAGGTCATCCGGATGATGGAAGAAAAGGTGCCGATGGGACGCCTGGGCCGCCCCGAGGAGATCGCCAACACGTATGCGTGGCTCGCCTCCGACGAAGCCTCCTACATCAACGGCGCGGTGATCGAAGTGTCGGGGGGTTGCACGATTTAGCGGGCGGAACTCTCGTGTACACGCCGTGCCTCGGCATGGCCGTCTCGCCTTTCGCCTGTCACCGCTCGACCGTCGAACCGCCGTCCATCCGTTCGTCCGTTAGAGTGAGTTGTCGTCGCGCGGCGGGCCGGAGTAGCATCGCGGGCGTTCGTTTTCGGTTCGTCCGCCATGCGCATCCTTGTCCTCGTCGTTGTCCTCGCCGCCGCGTCGGCGTTCGCGCTGCCCGCCCGTGCCGAAATGATCGGCGGTAATCCGGGTCCGGCGCACAACTACATCTGTCCGCACGCCGACGGCCAGGGTCCGCTCGACTGCTTCTTCGACGCGATCGACCACCTCTACACGATGTGCCGCAACGTCAAGGCCATCGAGATCATCGAGTTCGGCTACGAGAAGTCCGAGGAAGGCGTGAACGGCGCGAAAAGCGAGTACTGCATCGACAAGCAGAAGTCGAACATCGCACGGCCGTACGCTGGCGCGCTGCGCGAGGCGCACATCTCCAAGCAGGCCGAGGAAGGCGTGCGCAACCTGCACCAGGCCTGGCTCGGGTCGCTCGCGCATCTCAAGTGGAATCCGCCCGAGAGCGACGAGGAATACAAGGCGCGCGTGACCAAGCCCTACGACGAGTTCCGCGACCGCATCGAGGGCATCCGCAAGATCATCGCGACGGTCAAGGAGCGCGTCAGCGCGACGGCGGCCAAGGCGAAGAACGTCGTGAAGGGCAAGGCGCCGGCCAAGACGAGCACGGCGCCTGCAGCGGACAAGACGCCAAAGCCCTGATCCATCGCAGCGCCCGGAACGCCATCGACCGCGGCCACGATCGCCGGCACTGCAACGCGCGAGTACCATCGACCGTTCCGGTCTAGGAGTCCTGTTTCCGTGGTGCCCTACCAGAGCGCATCGCTCGATACCGACGCGGCGCTCGACGCAGCGTTCTCGCCTGCCGGCGCGCTTGCGCAGCGGCTGCCTGGATTCCGCCCGCGCCCTCAGCAGCTCGCGATGGCTCGCGCGGTCGCACACGCGATCCGCGATCGTGGACGGCTGGTCGCGGAAGCGGGGACCGGCACCGGGAAGACCTTCGCGTATCTCGTGCCGGCCCTGCTCTACGGCGGCAAGGTCATCATTTCCACCGGGACCAAGACGCTCCAGGACCAGCTGTTCGAGCGCGACCTGCCGCTGGTGCGCGATGCGCTCCAGGCACCGGTGACCGCCGCGGTGCTCAAAGGACGCGCCAACTACGTATGTCATTACCACCTCGAGCGCGCCGGCCGCGACGATCGACTGCCCTCGCGCGAAGACGCGCGTCATCTGCGACGCATCATCCAGTTCGCGCAGGCGACCGAGCGCGGCGATCGCGCCGAGCTCGCCGATGTTCCCGACAACGCGACGATCTGGCCGCTGGTCACCTCCACGCGCGACAACTGCCTGGGAAGCAATTGCCCGTTCCATCGCGAATGCTTCGTGATGAAGGCGCGCAAGGAGGCGCTGGAAGCCGACGTGGTGGTGGTCAATCATCACCTGTTCTTCGCCGACGTGATGCTGCGCGATGAAGGCCTCGCGGAGCTGCTGCCGGCCTGCAACACCATCGTGCTCGACGAGGCGCATCAACTTCCCGATACCGCCACGCTGTTCTTCGGCGAACAGACCACGATGGGCCAGCTTGCGGAGCTCGCGCGCGACGCCGAAGTGGCTGCGCGCAGTGCAGCTCGCGACGTGCCGGACCTTCCCGACGCAGCCTCCGCAGTTACCCCGGCGCTGCGCAAGCTGCGTCTGGCCGCGGGCGAAGGCGTGGGCCGATTTGCGCGCGAACGCATGCTCGAGCGTGCCGGCTTCGGCGACGCGCTGGAAGAAGTCGCCGCATCGCTCGATCGACTCGCGACCGAGATGCGATTGCTGGGCGAGCGCAGCGAGGAGCTCGCGCTGATCGCCGAGCGCGCCCACGACGCCGTGACGCGCGTTGCACGCTGGCAGTCGGAGGATCACGACGCGCAAAGCGACGAAGTGTGGATCCGCTGGATCGACGTGACCCAGCAGGGCTGGCAGCTGCATGCAGCGCCGCTGTCGATCGCTTCGATTTTTCGCAAGCAGGTCGAGGACACCGGCCGCGCATGGATCCTGACCTCGGCGACGCTCGCGGTGGGCAGCGACTTTTCCCACTACACCGACCAGCTCGGCCTGGGCGATGCGGCCACCGGGCTTTGGGAAAGTCCGTTCGAATACGCGCGGCAGGCGCTGCTCTACGTGCCGCGCGGATTGCCTGCGCCGAACTCGCGCGAGCACACCGAGGCGGTGGTCGACGCCGCGCTGCCGGTCTTGAAGGCCAGCGGCGGTCGCGCGTTCCTGCTCTTCACGACGTTGCGCGCGCTTTCAGTGGCACGCGAGCGGCTCGCCGATGCGTTCGCTCGCGAGCGTCTCGACTATCCGATCCTCGTCCAGGGCGACGGCTCCAAGAGCGAGCTGTTGTCGCGCTTTCGCGAGCTCGGCAATGCGGTGCTGCTCGGTAGCGCCAGCTTCTGGGAGGGTGTCGACGTGCCGGGCGCGGCCTTGTCGGTGGTGATCATCGACAAGCTTCCTTTCGCGCCGCCCGACGATCCGCTGCTCGCGGCGCGGCTCGCACGGCTCGAATCCGAGGGTGGCAACGCATTCATGGACTGGCAACTGCCACAGGCCGCGATCACGCTCAAGCAGGGCGCGGGTCGATTGATTCGAACCGAATCGGATCGCGGCGTGCTGATGATCTGCGATCCGCGCCTCACCGACAAACCGTATGGTCGGCGCATCTGGCAGAGCCTGCCGCCGATGAAGAGGACCCGCGAGCTGCAGGATGTCGAAGCGTTCTTCGCGGAGCAGTCGGGCGCTTGATTGGCGCGTAGGACGCGATCGCGCATCGGCGAGGCACAACGAAAGTCGCGGGGTCCTTCGCCGGACGCGCTGGGCGAATCGGGCCGCTCGTGCTCGCTGGATCCGGAGTTAGCAACGACGCGGCGAGTCCCTCTCGGTGCTTCCTGGCTTTTGTTCCGCGATCGGCGCCGAGCCGCCTCGAGCCGATCGCGCAAATCAACGTCGGGCAAAAGTATCGTGCGAGCCGACGTGGCTCCCGCTATATCAAGGTTGCGCGCCGGCTCGCGAAACTTTTGCCCGCTACCAGATCTTCCACCACGGCTTCTCGGGCGGCGGATTGACGTAGTCGCTCAGCGGGAAGGTCTTCACCAGCACTTCCTGCGCGTCGTCCTTGAGTTGCGGCAAGCCTAGCTTGTCGTAGCTCTTCTTGAGGATCTCGAGGGCGTCCTCGTTGGATGCCGTGCGCGGATAGTTGACCAGCGCGCTCTGCGCGCGATTGGCCGCCGCGACATACGCGCCGCGGTTGTAGTAATACCGCGCCACGTGCACTTCGTACATGCCCAGCGCATTGGACAGGTAGCGCATCCGCGCCTTGGCGTCCTCGGCGTACTTGCTCTCCGGGAAACGCGTCGCGAGGTCCTTGAACGCGGCGAAGGACTCGCGCATCTGCTTGGGATCGCGCTCGGACAGGTCGAGCTCGTAGACATAGCCGAACAGGCCCTGGTCCTCGCGGAAATAGACCAGGCCCTTCAGGTAATACGCGTAGTCGACGTTCGGGTGATTGGGATAGGTGCGGATGAAGCGATCGCATGCCGCCGTGGCGCCGGCGGTCTCGCCTTGTCGCCAGTTCGCAAACGCGCTTTCGAGTATCGCCTGCTGCGCGAAGCGGCCGTAGGGATAGCGCGCCTCCAGCTGGTCGTAGTACTTGATCGCGGTACTATAATTTCCACCGACCAGAGCGTCGTGCGCCGTGGAATAGAGCTTTTCCGCGGACCAACCCGAGGATTCCTCCTTCACGTCGGGCAACAGTCCGCAACCGGCGACCAGCAATGCCAGCGCTGCCGCCGCGATCCCCTTCCACTTCCAAGCCGTCGCCATTGTCCTCGACATCCTTCGTGACCCCGGTGAATTATAGCGGAGCAGCCGTGCCGGACGCCTCGGGCGCGGACTCGGCAGATCGCACCGGCGCTTCCGCCACGACGCTTCGCATTCCGCCGGCTTTCGCGGGACTTCGACTGGATCAGGCGCTCGCGCGGCTGTTGCCGCAGCACTCCCGCAGCCGCCTGCAGGATTGGATCGCGCGCGGCGAAGTCCTGGTCGACGGACTGACCCGGGAGCCGAAGTACAAGGTTCACGGCGGCGAATCGATCCTCGTGTCGGCAACGCCATCCGACGTCGCGCTGCTGGACCAACCGCAGGCGCTCGAACTTGAACGCGCGTACGAAGACGAGGCGATCCTCGTGATCGACAAACCCCCCGGACTCGTGGTGCATCCCGGCAGCGGCAATCGCGATGGAACGCTGCTCAACGCCTTGCTGCATCACCTTCCGCAGGCGGCCGCGCTGCCACGCGCCGGCATCGTGCATCGCCTCGACAAGGACACGAGCGGACTGATGGTCGTCGCCAAGACGCCCAAAGCTCAAACCGCGCTCGTCCGGCAACTGCAGGCGCGCGAGGTCAAGCGCGAGTATCTCGCCGTCGTGTGCGGCGATGTCGCGCGTGCAGTCACGGTCGATGCCCCGATCGGCCGGCATCCGGTGCAAC
Source organism: Casimicrobiaceae bacterium (assembly GCA_035542515.1). GTDB lineage: Bacteria > Pseudomonadota > Gammaproteobacteria > Burkholderiales > Casimicrobiaceae > VBCG01. Next base: position 24,317 of record DATKLH010000234.1, on the reverse strand, counting down.
GAACCACCATGGCCGTCGTCGAACGCGGGAAACCGGCGCGAACCCACGTGAGCGTGCTCGAGCGCTTCGGCGATGCAACACTCGTGCGCTGTACCCTCGAGACCGGCCGCACCCACCAGATCCGTGTGCACCTCGCAGCGATCGGTCATCCGCTCGTCGGCGATCCGGCCTACGGCGGTCGCAAGAAGGCCGCGGGTTTGCCGGCTTTCGCGCGGCAGGCGCTCCACGCTCATCGACTCGCGCTCGTGCATCCGGTGAGCGGTGCGATGATGCAGTGGGAATCCGCGCCGCCCGCCGACCTTCAGGCGCTGATCGACGCACTCCGCGCGAGGCGCGTTCGCTGATGCACGAATCGACGCGCCTCGACGAGCACGCCGGCGAAGACGGCGTTGTCGACCGCGATCTCGTCTTTCCGCAGTGGCCGGCACCGTCGTCGGTCCATGGATTTGTCACCACGCGCGCCGGTGGTGTCAGCAGCGGTCCGTTCGCGACGTTCAATCTCGACTTGCGTGCAGCCTCCGAGGATCCGACCGAAGCGGCAGCGGTGGTCGCCAACCGTCGACGTCTTCGCGCGCGCCTGCCCGCGGAGCCGCGTTGGCTCGCGCAAGTACACGGCAATACGGTGGTCGAATTCGGTGGTTGCGCGCGCGACGGCATTCCTGCCGCCGATGCCGCCGTGACGCGCGCATCCAACGTCGTGCTGGCGGTGCTGGTTGCCGATTGCATGCCGGTGCTCTTCGCGAGCACCGACGGCCATGCGATCGGTATCGCGCATGCCGGATGGCGCGGCCTCGCAGCAGGTGTGCTCGAGAAGACCGTCGAAGCCATGCACGTGCAACCGAGCGATCTCGTAGCCTGGCTCGGTCCCGCGATCGGGCCACAGTCGTTCGAAGTGGGTGCCGACGTTCACGATGCATTCATCGCGAACGACGCGCGGGCCGAAGCCTGCTTTACGGCGAAGTCCGACGCGAAGTGGTACGCCGATTTGTATGCCCTTGCGCAACTGCGCCTCGCGCGCTGCGGTGTCGCGTCGGTGTCCGGAAGCGGCTGGTGCACCATGCGCGATGCGCAGCGCTTCTACTCGTACCGTCGCGAGCGCACCACCGGCCGCATGGCTGCGCTCTTGTGGCGATCCGGCTAGCCGTCGGCGCATCGCTCCGAGGCGCCCCCGCAGCCCATCCAGGCCGCGCGCCAATTGTCGCGCCGCAGGCGGCACGCTAAGATCGCAGCGGCCCCAATGGCCGCGTTGCACCCGCGCGCAGCGCACCTGCCGCAACTCCTATGTCACCTTCGACCACTGCCGATCCGTCGACCTGGGAGACGCTTGCGCACGATTGGCGGCACTCCCTCGCCGAGTGGGCGCAATGGTGGCAGCGCGCGTCCGCCATGTCGGCATCGGGCGGCGCGAGCTCCGCGCTAGCGAGCGCGTTTCCTGTGCGCGTACCCGCATTGGATGGTGTCGCCGTGCCGTTCATCGATGCGGCTGCGTCGCTCGATCCCGAGGCCGTCGCAGAGCTCAACGCACGCTACCAGCAGCGCTTCGCGATGCTGTGGTCCGCGGCACAGCAGGCGCTCGCGACGCCCGGCGCATCGCTACCCGACATCGTTCCGACGCCTGCGAACGACCGCCGGTTCGTCAACGCGGCATGGCAGCGCGAGCCGTACTTCGCGTATCTCAAGCAAACCTACCTGCTGTACGCGGAATACCTTGCCGAGCTCGCAGCGCTGGCGCACCTGCCTGCCGAAGAGAAGCACCGTCTGTTGTTCGCGACTCGACAATACATCGACGCGATCGCTCCGACCAACTTTCCGGCGACCAATCCGGAAGTGGTCAAGCGCGCGATCGAAACCGAAGGTGCGAGCCTCGTCGAGGGCATGCGCCACCTGGTCGAGGACGCGGGCAAGGGACGCATCACCATGACCGACGAGTCGGCGTTCGCGATCGGTCGCAACATCGCGGTGACGCCGGGCAGCGTGGTCTATCGCAACGAGCTCATCGAGCTGATCCAGTACGACGCGACGACCCCGCAAGTCAACCAGCGGCCGCTGCTGATCGTGCCACCCTGCATCAACAAGTACTACATCCTCGACCTCAAGCCGGACAATTCGTTCGTGCGCGATGCGGTGGCGCATGGGCATACCACGTTCATGGTGTCCTGGCGCAACGTGCCTCCCGAGCTCGGTCATCTCACATGGGACGACTATGTCGAGCAGGGCGTGCTGGAAGCGTTGCGCGTCGTGACCGCCATCGCGGGCAGCAGAACCGCCAACGTGCTCGGTTTCTGCGTGGGCGGAACGTTGCTTGCGTGCGCTTTGGCGGTGCTCGCCGCACGACGCGACATGCGCGCCGCGAGCGTCACGCTGCTCACTACGATGCTCGACTTCGCCGATCCGGGCGACATCGGCGTGTACATCTCGCGCGAAGGTCTCGCCATGCGCGAGCCGATGCTGTGCGCGGGACAGCGCGTGCACGGCAGCGAGCTCGCGAACGCGTTCGCAAGCCTGCGACCCAACGAGCTGGTGTGGAACTACGTCGTCAACAATTACCTCAAGGGGCGCGTGCCGCCGGCGTTCGACCTGTTGTACTGGAACGGCGATTCGGCGAACCTCCCGGGGCCGATGTACGCGTACTACCTGCGCGAGTTCTATCTCGGCAACCGACTGCGCGAGCCGGGCGCGCTCACCGTGGCGGGCGCGAAGATCGATCTGAGTCGCATTACCATCCCCGCTTACGTCTACGCATCGCGCGAGGATCACATCGTGCCGTGGCGATCGGCGTACAAGACCTGCGCGTTGCTCGGCGGCGAGCCGACGTTCGTGCTCGGCTCTTCGGGACATATCGCCGGGGTGGTCAATCCGCCAGCATCGAGTCGGCGCAGCTACTGGCTCAACGAGCTCATCACCGAGAACGCCGACGACTGGCTCGCCCGGGCGCGCAACGTCCAGGGAAGCTGGTGGCCGCACTGGCAGGAGTGGCTCGCCGCCTTCGGCAACGGCGTGCGTAAAGCTCCGCGACATGTCGGCAACAAGCAATTTCCCGCGCTCGACCCCGCTCCGGGTCGCTACGTCCTGGAGCCGGCTTGAACATGCATGCGATCGGCGTAGCGAGTGCCGCATCGTCCTTTGTCGCATTCCAACGTGCCGCGAGGCTGCGTTACCATGGTCGCAAGGCGCAGTAGCGCGCCAGCGTTCTCGCGCATGCCGGCGGCCGTTGTGCGATGCGTCCTGATTTCATCACGGCGGCGGTCGAGCGCCGTCGACCACGATCATTCTAGGAGGAGCTGCAAATGCCGAACACGCCGAGAATCGCGCTGGTGACCGGAGGGATGGGAGGCTTGGGCGAGGCGATCTGCGTCAAGCTCGCAGCAATGGGATTCCACGTCATCACGACCCACTCGCCCGGCAACACCAGGGCCGCCGAGTGGCTCGACTCGATGAAAAAGGCCGGCTATTCGTTTCGCGCCTATGGCTGCGACGTTTCCGACTACGACTCGTGCGCGCAGTGCGTTGCGCAAGTCACTCGCGACGTGGGCCCGGTCGACGTGCTCATCAACAACGCTGGCATCACGCGCGACACGACGTTCAAGAAGATGAGCAAGTCCGACTGGGACGTCGTCATCAAGACCAATCTCGATTCGGCGTTCAACATGACCAAGCAGGTCTGCGACGGCATGGTGGAGCGCGGATGGGGCCGCATCATCAACATCTCGTCGGTGAACGGCCAGAAGGGCGCCTTCGGCCAGACCAACTATTCCGCCGCGAAGGCCGGGATGCATGGGTTCACCAAGGCGCTCGCGCTGGAAGTCGCACGCAAGGGCGTGACGGTCAACACGATCTCGCCCGGCTACATCGGGACCAAGATGGTGATGGCGATTCCCAAGGAAGTGCTCGATTCCAAGATCATTCCGCAGATCCCCATGGGTCGCCTCGGCAAGCCGGAGGAAATCGCCGGGCTGGTGGCGTATCTGTCGAGCGACGAAGCCGCTTTCGTAACCGGAGCGAACATCGCGATCAACGGGGGGCAGCATATGTTCTAGGCAACGAGCGAAAGTCTCGCGCACCAATTGCTATCTCGTTGTGCGCATGGCGACATCGCGGTGCGGCAACCACGGGGCGCGCACGATACTTTCGCTCGAGATCATGCGAGCGCGATCGGCTTGAGGCGGCTCGGCGCCGATCGCGGACAAAACGCAAGCGAGACCAGGAGCGCCGTACGCGGCTTTGCCTGCGTTTGCAGAGTGGTTTGTCATCCATGCGTGGCTATAATCCCGCCAATCGGCGCTGGATTCGAACGCCCACGCAATGCATCGCACAGAGCGCGCAGCAGCGCAAACCGATCCGGAGGAGTCGTGCACCTGACCCGTCGCCTGTTCATCGCGGCATGCGCCGCACTGTCCGCGATCGCGCTCGCCGCGCAAGCACAGGACGCGTATCCGTCGCACGCTGTAACGCTTGTGGTGCCGTTCCCGCCTGGCGGCGTCGCAGATATCGTCGCGCGGCCCTTCGCCGACGCGCTGTCGCGCGAGTTGAAGCAACCGGTCGTGATCGAGAACAAACCGGGTGCCGGAGGCGGCGTCGGAATGGGATTCGCCGCCAAGGCCAAGCCCGACGGATACACGCTGCTGCTTGCGCTGTCGTCGATCTCGATCCTGCCGGAAGCCGACAAGGTGACCGGGCGCACGCCGCTTTATCAGCTCGATCAGTTCGTGCCGGTTGCGCGCCTCACCGCGGACCCCACTGTGCTCGCCGTTCGCAGCGACAGTCCCTGGAAAACGCTCAACGACTTCGTCAACGATGCGCGCAAGCGTCCTGGCGCGATCACCTACGGTTCATCGGGCAATTACGGCACGATGCACATCCCCATGGAGATGTTCGCGCAGAAGGCCGGCGTCAAGCTGCTGCACGTTCCCTTCCAGGGCGGCGGCCCGGCGGTGGTCGCGCTTCTCTCGGGCAACGTCGATGCATTGTCGACGGGACCGTCGACGGTCATCCAGCACGTGAAGGCAGGCAAGGTACGCGTGCTCGCGTCCTGGGGTGACAAGCGACTCGCATCGCTGCCCGACATCGCGACACTCAAGGAATCGGGCTACGACGCGGTGTTCTTCCAGTGGTCCGCGTTGTTCGCTCCCACCGGAACGCCGGATGCGGTGGTCGCACGACTGCGCGAAGCTTCGCGCGCGGCCGCATCCGATGCGCGCTTTATCGCCGCGCTCGCCGCGGTCGAGACGCCGGTGCAATACCTCGATGCGCCGGAGATGCGCCGCTTCTGGGAGGCGGATGCGAAGGTGCTCGCGGCCACCGTTCAGCGCGTAGGCAAGGTCGAATAGCCCGAAATGCGCCAGTCCTCACACGACGACGGACTCGCGCGGAACGTCCAGCGCCGGCGCTCTAGCGTCTCGCGGCGCTCGCTTCGCTCAGCTTGCGCACCCACTCCGCGCGCGTCGCCGCATCGAACGCGGTCCTGCGCGCGTAACGAATGAAAAAGACCGTGTTCTGGCCGACGATGATGCGGGCGATCTCGTGCTGTTCGGGCTGGCTTGCGCACGACGTCGACTCCCATTCGTAGAGGATGCTGGTGTCGTCCTTGGCGATCTCCTTCCACGTCGTGGATTCCGGGCACATGTGCTCGCGGTTCTGCTTGATCTCGCTCAGCAGCGCATCCGGCGTGGCGCCGGACGGCTTGGGAGACACTTCCTGGACGGTGAGCAGTTCCTTGAGATTGTTCGTGTCCTCACCGGCGCGCACGAAACTGATCACCGAATAGCGACCGGGTATCACGTTGCGGTTGGCGAGCTTCCAGTCGGGGCCGACACTGAAGTCGAGTCCCTCGCGCACTTTCGGCAGGAACGGTCCGCCGATGCCCGTTTGACCCGGAGCGGATGCGCCCTGGCCGGACCCCGATGTGGCTTGACCCGACGACGGTGCGGAGCATCCAACCAACGCGACCAGCAGCACGACGCGAACGACCTCGCGCGTCACGTGCGAAACCATGCTTCCTCCGTTTGAATCCTGTACAAGGTGCGCATCGAAATGCAAAACCTCGTGCGCGTCAAGTGAAGGCCGTCTGGGATTCGGGCGACACAATGCCGCGCAGCCCAAAGGCGACAGCCGTGGCTCCAGATGCTACCGGCCTTAATATCGTACGTGCCGCGGCGCTGCCGGTCGGCGACATCTGCAGCACCCGGTGCGCCTTACCGCGAAACCTCGGGCGGGCCAAAAAAAAAGCCCCGCTCGTTGCCGAGCGGGGCTTCAGGCTGTATCAATTAGGAGGAGGAAATTGATACAGAGGAGACTTCACACACAACGAATTTGGGGCGCATCACCATCTTTCAATGGCGAGCGCCGCCCGTTGGGCGAGGCGGCGCTTCACGCGGATTGCTAGAACCTTCGCTTGCTGCTCAGGCCGCCCGCTTCGCGGTCTTCGCGGCAGGCGACGTGGTGGCCTTGGCGGCGGTCGCTGCCGCGGCGCGCACGCTCGCGTCGGCCAGGTTCACAACCTGCTTGGTCGCCTTCTGGAACTGGTCGAACGCTGCCGTCGAAGCGGCGATGGTCGACTTGATCGCGTTGACCGCGACGTCAGAGCCGGCCGGGGCCGACTTCGACGCGTTGTCGACGAACGTCGCGACGCTCTTGGTGTACGCGGACCAGGCTTCTTCGCTCAGCGCGGTGGCTTCGGCTTGCACTTCCGACGCGAGCTCGTAGAGGCCGCGCGAGTAGCCGAGCATGCCTTGCACGCCGACTTCGGCGAGCTTAGTGCGCAGCGCGAAGAGCTCCTGCACGTCGCGGACCGACGCGACCGCTTGCGCGCCTTCGACTTGCTGTGCGAGCGCGAGCTTGACCGCGTTCATGTTGAGGGTGACCAGCTTTTCCGCGTTTTCGAGCGACAGCGACGCGAGCTTGATCGCGTTCTGCATGTTCGCCTTGCTGAATTCACTGAACTGCTCGGTGGTGTTGTACATGATCTGCCTATCCTTTCGTCCCAGAGATGATGATCGATTCGCCCCGGCGCCTGCCCCACAACGGTGCCCGGCTGGAGCTGCCGCCAGACCTCGCTCCGCCGCGGCCGGGCCGCTTTGCTGCACCGCACCATTCGAATAATAGGGACGGGCGACGGCCAAGTCAAGCCATTTTTTGTGCAGCGCACCATGACTTCCTGGAGGTCGCCGGACGAAGCTCCAAACGGCCGATAAATCAGGCGTTTATAATGGTGTGCCAGCGAGGAGCCCCGATGACCGAAGCCAGCCGCATTATCAAGAAGTACCCCAACCGTCGGCTGTACGACACGGCCAACAGCGGCTATATCACGCTCGCCGACGTCCGCCAGATGGTCCTCGACGGCATCGATTTCCAGGTGGTCGACGCCAAGTCGGGCGAGGATCTCACGCGCACGATCCTCCTGCAGATCATCCTCGAGGAGGAGGCCGGCGGCGTGCCGATGTTCAGCCCGGAAATGCTCGCGCAGATGATCCGGTTTTATGGCAGTGCGCAACAAACCATCATCGGTCAGTACATCGAGCAGAACGTCAAGGCGTTTCTCGCCATCCAGAAGAAGCTGCAGGACCAGGCGAAGCAGATCTATGGCGACAAGATGATGCTCACGCCGGAGCTGTGGAAGCAGTTCATGCAGATGCAAGCCCCCGCGATGCAGGGCATGCTCGGCAACTATCTCGAGCAGAGCGCCAAGCTGTTCATGGACATGCAGCAGCGCATGCAGGATCAGACGCGCGGCATGTTCGGCACCTTCCCGTTCCCCGGATTCGGGCCGGCGCCGGGCGGCACCAACGAAGGTGGGCCGGAGAAATCGTAGCGCGCGACGCAGGTTGATGGTCGAAGGTCGATGGTCCGAGGGTCGTTGCCCCGCCTGATCGATCATCCATTGCCACCCCGCATTGCCATTGCGCTGACGCTTGCGTTGCGCTGCAGCGTCGCCATCTGTCCTCGTTGCGCGTCGCATCGCGGACCATCGACCATCCACTCTCGAGCACGACCCATCACGGATTCCGAATGACCGCACGCCAACGCCCCACCCCGCCGCCGCGCATCGGCTTCGTCTCGCTGGGATGCCCCAAGGCGCTCGTCGATTCCGAACAGATCCTCACGCAGTTGCGCGCCGAAGGCTATGCGATCTCGCCGTCGTATGCGGGCGCCGACCTGGTCGTGGTCAACACCTGCGGCTTCATCGACGCTGCAGTGGCCGAATCGCTCGATGCGATCGGTGAGGCGCTCGCCGAAAACGGCAAGGTCGTGGTGACCGGGTGCCTCGGCGCCAAGGACGGTGGCGATTTCGTGCGTGATGCGCATCCCCGGGTCCTGGCCGTGACCGGTCCGCACGCAACGCACGCAGTCATGAACGCGGTGCACCAGCATTTGCCCAAGCCGCACGACCCGTTCGTCGACCTCGTTCCTCCGCAAGGGATCAAGCTCACTCCGAAGCACTACGCGTACGTGAAGATCAGCGAGGGCTGCAACCATCGCTGCACCTTCTGCATCATTCCGTCGATGCGCGGCGACCTGGTGTCGCGTCCGATCGGCGAGGTGCTCACCGAGGCGGAACGGCTGCTCGATGCCGGCGTGCGCGAGCTTCTCGTGGTCTCGCAGGACACGAGCGCATACGGCGTGGATCTGCGTTACCGCACCGGCTTTCATCGCGGACGACCGCTCAGGACCCGCATGCTCGAGCTCGCGCGCGAGCTCGATGCGCTCGCTCACGCGCGACAAGCGTGGGTGCGACTGCACTACGTCTATCCGTATCCCCACGTCGACGATGTCGTTCCGCTGATGCGCGACGCCGATGCGCCCGGCGGGCTGCTTCCTTATCTCGACATCCCGTTCCAGCACGCGAGCCCGCGCATCCTGCGGCTGATGAAACGGCCGGCGGCGCCCGAACGCGTGCTCGATCGCCTTGCCGCGTGGCGCGCGGCACGACCCGAGATCGTCGTGCGCAGCACGTTCATCGTCGGCTTTCCCGGCGAAACGGAGGGCGAGTTCGAGGAGCTGCTCGCCTTCCTCGAAGCGGCCCGGCTCGATCGCGTCGGATGCTTCGCCTATTCACCGGTGGACGGCGCCGCAGCGAACGACCTGCCCGACGCCGTGCCTGATGCCGTCAAGGAAGAGCGCCGCGCTCGCTTCATGGCCGTGCAGGAGCGCATCAGCGCGGCGAAGCTCGCTCGCACGGTGGGCCGCCGGCTGCGCGTGATCGTCGACGGCCACGAACAACGCGGACGGGGGCGTCATCGACACACGGTTGCGCTCGCGCGCAGCGCTGCCGATGCGCCGGAGATCGACGGCCTGGTGCTGGTGCGCGACGACGAACGCGCACTGTCTCCGGGTCAGTTCGTCGAAGTGGAAATCACCGCGACGAGCGCGCACGACCGCGTCGCGGTACGCGCCGACGTCGACATCGAGGTCAAGGCTTCTTGAGATCGAGCGCGGAGAGATCCCGCACGAGCTCGCCGAGCACTTCACCGAGCGCGGTATTCAGCGCGGCGCCATAGGCCGACGAGGTGTTTCCGGCCAGGTCGACGCGCTGGTGATACTCCCGGGTCCACATCGGAACGGTGGCCGACGACGAGGTGAGGAAATACGCGATGGTGAGCTCGGCCGCCGGCCTCGACGCCGTGCGCTGGTCGACGTACAACGCCGAGACGAACCCCTCGAGGATGTAATCGGCATCCGCGTTGGTGCCCGGCGGCAGCACGAGCGCGAAGGTATGTGCGCTTTGCAGGGCCCGTGCGGTCTGCTCGGCGAGCAGCGCGGACGGCGGCACCAGGAACTCGTCGTAGAAGTCGTTGGCGAAGCTCAGGTCGCCGGTGCGATAAATGAAGTTGCGTGAGCGAAACGGCGCCGCGATGCTGATCGAGCTCACGCGCACGCTCGCCGGCTGCGTCTTCTGTCCCGCCGGGGGCATCTGCGCATCGAGGATGTAGGTCTGCTTGACCGGCGATTCGCGCGTCAGCGAGCAGCCGGCGACGAGCATGCACGCTGCGAGCACGACGCACGCCAGGCAGCGGGAAAGCACGGGCGCGAGGATCATTTCGGCGGCTCCAGGGGACGCGGCGGCGCACCGAAGATCACGTTGGACGGATAGCGCTTCGCGTCTTCGGAAAGATCGCGCAGATTCTCGGTGATCTGCCGCAGGTTCTCGATGGTGCGCGCGAGGTCGGGCTCGCCTCCGCCGAACAGACGGTCGATGCGCGACAGCGTGCGTTCCATGTGCGCGACCGACGTGCCGAGCTTGGGATCGCTCACGAACTCGCGCAGCTTCTGCATCGTTGCCGCGGTGTCACCCGGGATCTGCTTGAATCCCGGGTCGGCGAGGATGCCCTTCAGCTCTGCGTTGCTCTGGCGAAGCTCGGTCAGCAGCGCCGTGGCCTCGTCCGAGACCTTCTTCGCCTGCAGGTTGTCGAGCGTCGCCTCGATCTTGCCGAGCATGTGCTCGGTCTTCTCCTGCAACTGCCCGGTATTCAGCGCTGCGATGCGGTCGTTGGTGGTCGCAAGCAGCCGGTTGAGGTTGGTGAGCGTTCCCTCGATGTCGAGGCGGCGCAGCCGGTCCATGATCTCGGAGGCCGAATTGATGAGCTGCGACACCGTCGACGGCGCGCTGGGGATGTAGATGTTGTCGGGCACCCAGTCGATCGGCAGCACCGGATTCTGGTTGGGATCGACGTAGTCGACCTCGAGGTAGCTCGTGCCGGTGATCCCCTGCGGCGCGAGGCGCACGCGGAGTCCCTTCTCCACTTCCATCGCGGTCGATTCGGGGCTCGCGATGTCGTTCGCGGCCTTGCCTCCGACCAGGCGCGGCTGCAACTGCGCCTCGACCAGCACATAGCGCTTGCGATCGGCCATCGGCTTGTCCTGCTCGTAGCGGACGTAGGTGAAGCTGATCGCGGTCACCTCGCCGATCACCACGCCGCGATACTTCATCTTCGAGCCGATATCGAGTCCCTGGACCGACTCGTTGAAATACGTCTCCATCGTCACGCGCGGCTTGAGCCAGCGCCCGGTGCCGATGATGAGCAGGACCGCGATGCCCGCGGCGATTGCGCCGATGACGAACAGGCCGAGCTTGAAGTAGTTGGCGCGCTGACTCATGCGACCACCGTGTCCGCTTCACGGTGGAAGAACTGATGCACCCAGGGATCGGTGCTTTGGTCGCGCAGCTTGCGCGGATCGCCTTCGGCGATGATGCCCTTCTTGCGCTTGTCGAGCATGATCACCCGGTCGGCGACCGCGAAGATGCTCGGCAGCTCGTGGGTCACGATCACGAAGGTGGCGCCGAGGTTGTCGGCGAGCCGGCGAATCAGCGCGTCGAGTCCCGCCGAGGTGATCGGGTCCAGTCCCGCCGACGGTTCGTCGAGGAACAGGATCATCGGATCGAGCGCCATGGCGCGCGCGATGGCCGCGCGCTTCTGCATGCCGCCGGAGATCTCGTTGGGCAGATGATTGCAGAAGCCTTCGAGGCCGACCAGCTCGAGCTTCATCTCCGCGATCAGGTCCATCTCGCTGTCGGAGAGGTCGGTGTACTCCTCGAGAGGCAGCCGCACGTTCTCGAGCAGCGTCATCGATCCGAACAGCGCGCCCGACTGGTACATGACGCCGATCTTGCGCAGGATCGCGCGGCGTTTCTCGCCTTCGGCGGTCACGATGTCGTCGCCATCGATGTAGACGTGGCCCGCCTTGGGGTCGTAGAGGCCGATCATGTGCTTGAGCAGCGTGCTCTTGCCGCAGCCCGATCCGCCGAGGATGACGAACACCTCGCCGCGACGCACCTCGAAGTCGAGGTTGTCGAGGAGGATGAAGTCGTCGTATCCGGCGGTCAGGCCTTCCACGCGGATGATCGGCTCGCTCGATTCCGCCATCAGATGTCCAGGTAGAAATAGACGACGGCGAAGATCCCGTCGACGATGACGAGCAGGATGATGCCTGAAACCACGGCGCGCGTGGCCGACGTCCCGACAGCCGATGCTCCCGCTGCCGTCTGCAGGCCGCGCAGGCAACCGATGCCGGAAACAAGCACCGCGAACACGAAGCTCTTCACGAAGCCCGCCATGAAGTCGGAGAAGTCGACGATGCCTTCGACCTCGTGCACGAACGTCACGTAGGGAATCGAGAACGACTGCAGCGTGAGAGCGCCACCGAACAGGCTGATGAGATCGGCCCACAGCGTGAGCAGCGGCGTCATGAACAGCGTGGCGATGATGCGGGGCGTCACCAGGAAGCGCACCGGATCGAGCCCCATCGTGCTGAGCGCATCGACTTCCTGATTGACCTTCATCGTGCCGATCTCGGCCGCGAAAGCCGCGCCGGTCCGGCCCGCCAGCAGGATCGCGGTGATCAGCGGCCCGAGCTCGCGCAGCATCGCGAGCCCGATCAGGTCCGCAACGAAAATCTCGGCACCGAACTTGCGCATCGGAATCGCCGACTGGAACGCGAGGATGACGCCGAGCAGGAAGGAGATCAGCCCGACGATCGGAAGTGCATCGGCTCCGACCCGCTCGCAGATCGCCCACACGTCCCTCCAGCGAATCGCCAATGGATGTCGGATGGCATTGACGAGCGCGAGCGTCGTCTCGCCGATGAACGCGATCTGCTCGTGCAGGTCGCGTCCGATGCCTGCCGCGACCACGCCGATCTCCTCGATGGAGGAGCCGCGCCTGGGCGGCTCGCCCATCGACGAGGTGATGCGTTCGGGCTCGAATTGCACCAGCAGGTTGCGGAACGCCGGCTTGAGGTTGTCGATCGTCACCTCGCCCTTGGGCCGCTGGCGCATGAGGTCGACGAACATCGCGATGCCGGCGCCGTCGCAGTAGTCCACGCCGTTCGCATCGACGGTGATACGACGCGGGCCGGCGTCGCTGACCGCCTGCTTGGCGCGTTCCCACACCGCACGAACGGTGTTCACGTCCAGGCGGCCGGCGACCGCCAGGATGCGCTGTCCGTCGGTATCGGAAACGGAGAGACTGGCCATTTGAGCGCGGGCACGCGCCTTCGTTAGAGCAGCTCGAGCTGCGTGCCCATGATGCGCACGCGATCGCCTTCGCGCAGGTAGGGCTCGTAGCGTTGCTGCACGGTGCGCGTGGCGCCGTTGTCCATCTTCACCGTGACGTCCCAGCGCGGGCGCTGGTAGCTGTTGGGACGCTTCGAGTAGACCGCACCGCCCGCCGAACCGATGACGACCACCTCGCTCCGGCCCTGGCGATCGAACGAGAGCATCGAACGGGTCTCCATGCCGCCCGCCGCGGTGGGGGACCCACTGGGGGCGACCACGCCCAGCGGTGTCCATGCCTCTTCCTTGACCGATCTTTCGATCGACATCACAACGCCGCAGTTGTCGCATGCCGCCGGGGCGGGATCGCTCGACTGCGCCATGACGATGCCGAGCGGCGCAAAGAGCAGCAGGACGATGGCGAATCGCATGTCAATGGCGCCGGGCTGCGAGCAGTGCGAGCGAGGGGAAGCTTTCATCTAGTCGGGCAACGCGTTGAGATAGAACATCGCGTTGAGCAGTGGCCCTGGAGTGCCCAAAGGCGCCAGCCAGCGCTGGAAGATGGGGTCGATGTCGCCGCGCTTGTAGGCCGCGACCAGGCCGCGATTCACCGCCAGGCGAAAATCGGCATCGTTGCGCGGCACCACGATGCCGTAGGGCTCGTAGGAAAAATCGTCCGCAACGAGCGCAAACGCGTCGTTGCCCTCGCGCATGACGAGTTGGCGCAGCACGAGGCGATCGCCCGCGTAGGCATCGGCGCGTCCTTCGCGGACCGCCGCGGCGCCTTCCTCCATCGTGCCGACCGGCACGATGCGCGGAGACACATCGGCAACGTCGAGCGCCGAGAGCAGCGCTCTCTCGGTCGTGGTGTTGCGAATGACGGCGACGCGCTTGGATGCGAGGTCGGCCACGCGCTGCACTGGCGATTTCGCACGGACCAGCAGAGTGCCGCCGTCGACGAAGATCGGCAGGCTGAAGTCCACGCTTTCCATGCGCGACAGGGTGATCGTCGTCGTGCCGCATTCCGCGTCGGCCCGGCCGCCGGCGACGCTCTGCAGTCGCGTGTCGGCCGTGACGGGAATCCAATCCACCTTGAGCTCCACGAGCTTGAGCTCGCGCCTGATCGCCTCGGCGATTCGCGCGCACAGTTCGACGCTGTAGCCCCTTACGCGTCCGTCGCGGTCCTTGAACGAGAAGGGCGCTGCGCCGTCGCGATACGCGAAGACAATGGCATGGCGGGCGCGGATGCGCTCGAGCGTCGTGTCGGCGCTCACCGCTGTGACGTTCGCGGCAACCGCTAGAACGATCACCCACAGGCAGAGCCGACCAGGGCGGCAGCGACTCAAGGCGGGAGTCCGGGGGATGGAACGCGGGGCAGTTTAGCACGCAGCATCTGCATCGATTGCGGCGATGCGCCGGGCGAACGACGTCATCGGCGCGCGGTGTGAATTCGGCACAACAACCCGGAACATCCCCGGCCGCCCGAGTGCGCGCTCGCGCTGTACTATTGTGGGTCTACGCCCGAAGGGCCTTACGCGCTTGCGGGCGTTCGCACATGTCGGATGCGATCCGTTTCCTGCTCAATGGTGGCCCGGTTGAAGTCGCCGGATCTCCGCCGCAGACGACGCTGCTCCAGTACCTGCGCGACGAGCAGCACCTCACCGGTACCAAGGAAGGCTGCGCCGAAGGCGATTGCGGTGCCTGCACCGTCGTTCTCGCGACCCCGGCGGGCGACCGGTTGAGCTGGCAACCGATCAACGCTTGCATCAGGCTGCTGCCGTCGGTCGACGGCAAGGCGGTGTTCACCGTCGAAAGCCTGCGTCCGTCCGCGGACCGACTTCATCCGGTGCAACAGGCGCTGGTCGACGCGCACGCGTCGCAGTGCGGCTTTTGCACGCCCGGGTTCGTGATGAGCCTCTTCGGCCTGTACAAGAACGTCGAGCGGCCCGCGCGGAAACAGTGCATCAGTGCGTTGTCGGGCAACCTGTGCCGTTGCACAGGCTACCGACCGATCGTCGACGCGGCCCTGGCGATGCACGAGCATCCGGCGCCCGACGACTGGCGTGCGCCGGCGAGTGTCGATGCGAATGCGAGCGAGATTGCGCTTGCGCAGGCATTGCGCCCGCTGCAACGCGCCGCGAGCTTCGAGTACCAGGCCGCCGGACAACGCTGGATCGCGCCGCGCACCAGGGACGAGCTGGCCGCAGCGTGCGCGCGACATCCGCAGGCCCGCATCGTCGCGGGCGCGACCGATCTCGCGTTGCGCGTCACCAAGGCGCACGAGGCGCTGGGCGATCTCATCTCGATCTCCGCGGTCGACGAGCTCGACTGCATCGACGTCAGCGATCGGACGATCTGCATCGGCGCAGCCGTGAGCCTGGAGCACGCGTTCGCCGCGCTGGTGCGCGAGTGGCCCGAGACCGCCGAAGTGTGGGACCGTTTCGCGTCGATCCCGATCCGGAACAGCGGGACGCTCGCCGGCAACATCGCCAACGGCTCGCCCATCGGCGATTCGATGCCGGTATTGATGGCGCTCGGGGCCGAAATCGAGCTGCTGTCGCAGGCAGGCGTGCGCTTGCTCCCGCTCGACACCTTCTACCTTGCGTATCAAAAGACCGCGCGCAACGCGGACGAGGCGATCGTCAGCGTTCGCATACCGCGACGCATCGCCGATCTCAAGCTACGGGCATACAAGATCAGCAAACGCTACGACCAGGACATCTCGGCGGTATTCGCTTGTCTTGCGCTGTGCGTGCGCGCAGGCCGGATCGTGACTGCGCGCGTGGGCTGCGGCGGCGTCGCGCCCGTTCCCGTGCGTGCACGAAACACCGAGGCGAGTCTTGCCGGACGGGCGTTCGATGCATCCACGCTCGAGGTCGCGGCGCAGGTGCTGGCCGGCGAGTTCGCGCCGATCGACGACATGCGCGCGTCGGCGCGCTACCGCTCACGAGTGCTCGCGAACCTGCTGCGTCGTTTTTGGCACGAGTGCGGTGATTCGACCTCGCCGGCGACGCGAGTCGACGACCTCGCGGTGCAGTCGCCGTCATGAACGCGCCCGATCGCGATCTCGACGACATACCCGCCAGCGTGGGTGCGGCGCTCGCGCACGATTCGGCCGCACTGCACGTGAGCGGTGAAGCCGCCTACACCGACGATATCCCCGAGCCGCGCGGGACGTTGTACGCGGCATTCGGGGTTAGCGACGTCGCGCACGGCGAGCTTGTCGCGATCGATGTTACCGACGTTGCATCCGCGCCGGGCGTTCGCGATGTCATCACCGCGGCCGACATTCCGGGCGACAACAACATCGGCCCGATCCTCCACGACGATCCGATCCTCGCGCAGCGCGAGGTGAGCTTCGTCGGTCAGCCGCTATTCGCGGTGGCAGCGACGAGCGTCGAGGCCGCGCGGCGCGCGGTGAAGCACGCCCGGGTGGACATCAAGCCGTTGCCGGCGGTGCTCACGATCGACCAGGCGCTTGCGGAGCGATCGTTTCTGCTCCCCACCGTGCATCTCGAGCGCGGCGATCCGGGGCGGGCATTGCACACCGCGCCGCATCGCCTGAGCGGTGAAGTACGCAACGGCGGCCAGGATCACTTCTACCTCGAAGGCCAGATCTCGCTCGCGATCCCACAGGAAGGCGGCGCGATGCGCCTGCTCGTGTCCACGCAGCACCCGGGCGAAGTGCAGCACCTGGTCGCGCATGCGCTCGGCATCGCGTCGCATGATGTGGTAGTGGAATGCAGACGCATGGGCGGCGGATTCGGCGGCAAGGAAACGCAGATGTCGCAATTCGCGTGCATCGCCGCCGTTCTCGCGCGCCGCAGCGGACGGCCGGTGAAGCTGAGACTCGACCGCGACGACGACATGCGTTCCACCGGCAAGCGACACGCGTTTTCGCATCGCTACGACGTCGCGTTCGACTCTGATGGCACGATCCTTGGACTCGACCTCGCGCTCGCATCGCGTTGCGGCTTCTCCGCCGACCTGTCGGGACCGGTGAACGATCGCGCGGTATTCCACGTCGACAATGCCTACTGGCTGCCCGACGTGACGATCCGCTCGCATCGCTGCAGGACGCACACCGTTTCCGACACTGCGTTTCGCGGCTTCGGCGGTCCGCAGGGCATGTTCGCCATCGAAGCGCTGATCGACGACATCGCGCGCACGCTCGGGAAGGATCCGCTGGACGTACGCAAGGCGAATCTGTATGGCACCAGCAGCCGCAACGTCACGCCCTACGGGATGACCGTCGAGGACAATGTCGCGCCCGAGATCGTCGATGCGCTGGAAAAGCGTTCCGGTTATCGCGAGCGACGGGTGCGCATCGCAGCGTTCAACCGCGAAAGCCCGATCGTCAAACGCGGCATCGCCCTCACTCCGGTGAAGTTCGGCATCGCGTTCACGGCCACCCACTACAACCAGGCCGGGGCGCTGATCAACGTCTACCAGGACGGATCGGTGCTGCTCAATCACGGCGGCACCGAGATGGGCCAGGGGCTGTACATCAAAGTGCGTCAGGTGGTTGCGCAGGAGCTTGGCATTCCGGTGGCGAGCGTGCGCGTGAGCGGCGCCGATACGAGCAAGGTGCCCAATACCTCGCCCACCGCAGCCTCGTCGGGCAGCGATCTCAATGGCATGGCCGCGCTGGCGGCAGCGCGGGTGCTGCGCGAGCGGCTTGCCGCATTCGCGGCGCGCCATTGGAATTGCGCCGCCGCGGATATCGCTTTCCTGCACGATGGCAACGTCCGCGTCGGCAACCAATCCATTCCGTTCGCAACCCTCACCCGCCAGGCCTATCTCGCGCGCGTGCAACTATCCGCGACTGGCTTCTATGCCACCCCGAAGCTCGCCTACGATCGCGACACGCTCAAAGGGCGGCCGTTTCTCTACTTCGCTTACGGCGCCGCGGTGTCGGAGGTCGCGATCGACACACTCACCGGCGAGCATCGACTGCTTGCCGTCGACATCCTTCACGACGTCGGCAGGTCGATCAATCCGGCCATCGATCTGGGACAGATCGAAGGCGGGTTCGTGCAGGGCTGGGGCTGGCTCACGACGGAGGAGCTGTACTTCGACGGCCGGGGCGAGCTGCGCACCCACGCGCCGTCGACCTACAAGATCCCGACCGCGCACGACCTGCCTTCGCACTTTCGCGTCGAGCTGTTCGAGCGGCCCAACGCGGAAGAGACGATCCATCGCTCCAAGGCGGTCGGGGAGCCCCCGCTGATGCTCGCGCTCTCCGGATTCCACGCGCTGCGCGATGCGATCGCGAGTATCGCCGACCATCGTCGTCCGGTTCGGCTCGATGCACCGGCGACGCCCGAGCGCGTTCTGGCGGCGGTCGACGCGATGCGCGAAGCTGTCGCCTCCGATGCGGACTCGTCGCATCCCGCAGGCGAGATGCGATGACCGACACCCTCGCCTGGCTCGGCCAACTGCCACGCGTACTGGATTCCGAGCGACGTGCCGTGCTGGTCGTGACGACGAACATGCGCGGCTCGACGCCGCGCGAATCGGGCGCGGCAATGCTCGTCGCACGCGACACCACGCACGGCACGATCGGCGGCGGCCATCTCGAATTCGAGTCGATCCGTGCCGCGCGCGACGCGCTCGCACACGGCGCATCAGGCGCAAACTGGCTTGTGCGTTTCCCCCTTGCAGCGCGGCTGGGGCAATGCTGCGGCGGCGTGGCCACGGTCGCGTTCAGCATCGTGGATGCGGATCGGGCGACATGGGTTGCCGAGGCGCTGGAATGCGTCGACCGCGCGCAGCCGTTCGCGATGGTCGCTCGCGTGGGCGCAACGGGCGAGGAGCCGCAGCTGGTCGTCGAATCGTCGTCGAGCGATCCAACATCGGGCGATGCGATGCCGAATGCCTTTGCGATAACGCATGCGCGATCGCAACTCGTCTCCGGTGCAACGGGCGCCTCGGTGCTCACCGGTCCCGGCGACGCATCGTTCGTGATTCACCTCGTCCGACCCGAGCGCGTGCAGGTGCTGGTGTTCGGCAATGGACACGTCGCCCGCGCGCTGGTGCACATACTCGGTGCGCTGCCGGTGCGTGTCCGCTGGATAGACGAGCGCGAGAACGACTTTCCGGCGTCCGTGCCCGGCAACGTCGAGGTCGTGATCAGCGACACGCCGGAAAGCGAGATCGCGGACGCGCCGCCCGGCGCGTTGGTGGCCGTGATGACGCACAGCCATGCGCTCGATTACACGATCGTCGAGTGCGCGCTGCGCCGTGGGGACTTTCGCTACGTCGGACTGATCGGCTCGGCGGCGAAGCGCGCACAGTTCGAGCGCCGCTGGCGCGCGCGTGGCGGCGATGCGGCCACGCTTGCGCACCTCGCCTGCCCCATCGGACGCCTTGCTACTGCGCTGCCAGGGAAGGAACCGGGAGTCATCGCGCTCGGCGTTGCCGCCGAGATCATGGCGCTGCGCGAGGATGCGCGAACGCACCAGTCTGGCGCGCGAGCCGATGTGCGCCCGATCTCTTCCTGATGCATCCCTGAGGACGTTTCGCGATAATCGCGCGATGGCGTCCCCCGCTCCATCGGCGTCTCCCGCGCGCGTCCCGCGCTTGTCGCTGCACGGCATCACCAAGTCCTATCCCACGGTGGTCGCCAACGACCACATCGACCTCGACGTCGTTCCCGGCGAGATCCACGCCGTCCTCGGGGAGAACGGTGCCGGCAAGTCGACGTTGATGAAGATCATCTATGGTGTGATCCAGCCCGACGCAGGCACCATTGCATGGGAAGGCACGCCGACCATCATCGCCAGTCCGGGACACGCGCGACGCCTCGGCATCGGGATGGTGTTCCAGCATTTCTCGCTGTTCGAGACGCTCACCGTCGCCCAGAACATCGCGCTCGCGCTGGACGCGCCGCCGCCCGCCGCAGAGCTTGCGCGCCGCATACGCGAAACCTCGACCCGCTACGGATTGCCGCTCGATCCCGAGCGACGCGTGCACGGCATGGCGGTGGGCGAGCGCCAGCGCGTCGAGATCCTCCGCTGCCTGCTGCAGGATCCCAGGCTGCTCATCATGGACGAGCCCACGTCGGTGCTCACGCCACAGGCGGTGGAGAAGCTCTTCGAAACGCTGCGACGACTCGCCGCCCAAGGCTGCAGCATCCTCTATATCAGTCACAAGCTCGACGAGATCCGCGCGCTGTGCGAGCGCGCCACGGTGTTGCGCGACGGCAAGGTGACCGGCAGCTGCGATCCGCGCGAGGAATCGGCGAGTGCGCTGGCGCGGATGATGATCGGATCCGATCTGCCGCATCCCCGGCATCGAGCAGCCCGGCCCGGCGACGCGGCGCTGGTCGTCGAAGGGCTCGACCTTCCCTCGGACGATCCATTCGGCGTCTCGCTGCGCGACGTTCGCCTCGACCTGCACAGCGGAGAGATCGTGGGCATCGCCGGCGTATCGGGCAACGGACAACGCGAGTTGATGTCGGTGCTCTCCGGTGAACGTACCGTCGCGCCGTCGCACTGCGTGCGCTTGTGCGGTGAGGCGGTCGGCCATCTCGACGCAGGAGCGCGGCGCCGGCGCGGTCTTGCGTTCGTACCGGAGGAACGGCTCGGTCGCGGCGCGGTGCCCGAGATGACGCTCGGCGACAATGCATTGCTCACGGCATGGCGGCAACATTTGGTGCGCCACGGATTCATCGACTTCGCCGCTGTATTGCGCTTCACCGCCGACACGATTCGCGAATTCAACGTCAAGGCGAGCGGTGCCGCCGCGGCCGCGCGCAGCCTCTCCGGCGGCAACCTGCAGAAGTTCATCGTCGGGCGAGAAATTCGCCAGCGACCGCGCGTGCTGCTCGCTGCCCAACCGACCTGGGGCGTCGATGTCGGGGCATCGGCGCAGATCCGGCAGGCGCTCATCGACCTGCGCGATGCCGGCGTTGCGGTTCTGGTCGTATCCGACGAGCTCGACGAGCTCTTCGAAGTGTGCGATCGACTCGCGGTGATGGCGCAGGGGCGGCTCTCTGCCGCAACGCCGGTGAGCGAGACCAATGCCGAACGGGTCGGACTCTTGATGAGCAGCTCCGAGCGCGCAACGGCTGCCCATCGCGACGCGCGCGCATGAAGATTCGTCTCGAGCGGCGGCCGGAGGCATCGCGCCTCGCGCGCTTCGCCGCTCCGCTGCTCGCGGCCGTCGCGACGCTGTGTGTCGGATTCATCGTGTTCTCGGCGCTCGGCCGCAATCCGTGGCAAGCCCTCGGTGCGTTCTTCATCACGCCCGTCGCGACGCTGTACGGCGTCGGCGAGCTCCTGCTCAAGGCGAGCCCGCTGATGTTGATCGCGGTGGGTCTTGCGGCGGGCTATCGCGCCAACGTGTGGAACATCGGTGCCGAAGGCCAGCTCACGCTGGGCGCGATCTGCGGCGGCGGCGTCGGGTTGGCGCTCGGATCGACCGGCTCGCATCTGGTGCTGCCCGCGATGATCGCGGCAGGCGCACTCGGCGGCATGGCCTGGGCGGCGATCCCGGCATTGCTGCGCACGCGTTTCAACGCGAGCGAGATCCTGACCTCGCTCATGCTGGTGTACATCGCGCAGCTGGTGCTGTCGCTGCTCGTGCATGGACCGTGGCGCGATCCGCAGGGATACAACTTTCCGCAGTCGGAGCTCTTCGCCGATGCTGCGCTGTTGCCCAACCTGCTGCCCGACACGCGCCTCAATGCGAGCCTGTTGCTCACGCTGGCGATCGTCGCGTTGGCGTGGGTATTCATGCAGAAGAGCCTCGCAGGATTCCAGATGCGCGTCGCCGGGCTCGCTCCGGCCGCGGCGCAGTACGCAGGCATCTCGCTGCAGCGTGACGTGTGGCTGGGGATGCTGCTCGGTGGCGCTTGCGCGGGCATCGCCGGCGTGAACGAAGCGGCCGGCCCGATCGGCCAATTGCTGCCGAGCATGTCGCCCGGTTATGGATTCGCTGCGATCATCGTCGCGTTCGTAGGACGCCTGCACCCGGTCGGCATCGTGCTCGCGAGCCTGCTGATGTCGCTCCTGTACCTCGGCGGAGAGTCGGCGCAGATCAATCTCGCCCTGCCCTCCGCGGTCACCGGGCTGTTCCAGGGAACGCTGTTGTTCTTCCTGCTCGCGGCGGACGTGCTGGTCGATTTTCGCGTGCGCATCATGCAGCCCCGGCCCGCGTGACGGACACGCTCATCCAGCTCGTGGTCCTGACGCTCGCCGCGGGCACACCGCTCGTCTTCGCGGCGCTGGGCGAACTGGTCACCGAGAAGTCGGGCGTCCTCAATCTCGGCGTCGAAGGCATGATGCTCGTCGGCGCGGTGGCGTCGTTCATCGTCACCGCCAACGCGCATTCACCGTGGCTCGGCGTGCTCGGCGGGATGGTCGCCGGCGCAGGGCTGTCGCTCATCTTCGCCGTGCTCACCTTGTCGCTGCACGCCAACCAGGTCGCAAGCGGTCTCGCGCTCTCGCTGTTCGGCGTCGGCCTTTCCGCCTTCGTGGGACTGCCCTACGTGAGCGTGGTCATCGCCGGCCTCCAGCCGCTCGCCATAGCGGGATTGTCGGACCTCCCGATCGTCGGCCGGCTGCTGTTCGGCTACAGTCCGCTGGTGTACGTGTCGTTTGCATTGT
This sequence comes from Casimicrobiaceae bacterium, assembly GCA_035542515.1. Classification (GTDB taxonomy): domain Bacteria; phylum Pseudomonadota; class Gammaproteobacteria; order Burkholderiales; family Casimicrobiaceae; genus VBCG01. The sequence goes on along the minus strand of DATKLH010000234.1, from coordinate 1,721 downwards.
TCGTGCTGGTCCACGCGTTCCTCTACCACTCCCGCGCGGGCTTGATCGTGCAGGCGATCGGCGAGAATCCGCAGGCCGCGCACGCGATCGGCTTTCGCGTCGTGGGCATTCGCTACGCGTGCGTGCTCTTCGGTGGTGCATGCGCCGGATTGGGCGGCGCGTATCTCGCCGTTGCGTACACGCCTTCGTGGGTGGAAGGCATGACGGCGGGCCGCGGCTGGATCGCGCTGGCGCTCGTGGTATTCGCAACGTGGAAACCATGGCGCGTCCTGCTCGGCGCCTACCTCTTCGGCGGCGTCACGCTCGCGCAATTCCAGGCGCAGGCCGCCGGCGTGGAGATCCCGTCGCAGATCCTGTCGATGCTGCCCTACCTCGCCACGATCGTGGTGCTCGCGATCATCTCGCGCGACGCGCTCGCCATTCGCCTCAATGCACCGGCGTCGCTCGGCAAGCCGTTCCACGCCGACGGCTGAACGCACCGTCGCTGCGCCCCGCAGGATCGTGGCGTCGTGCGACGGTGCGCTCTTTCGGACTGACGCGCCCCGTTCTGTGGCCCGCGGGATTCATGCGCAGTCAGCGCGCGCGACGCGGTCGGACGCAGATCGAATCGGCCTGCGCCACTTGGGTCGATCGCCAGCCCCGCGCCGATTTGCACTTCGCCGCAGGCGGTGTAGAGTCCGGCGTCGGTTTTCGGGAGGGCTCCTCGCATGTCGACGGTTCCGTTCCCGCGCCCGGGTAGCGCCCGGCTTCCGCGGCCCAAGTACATCGTGTTCGCGCTGATCGCGCTGATGCTTGCGTACGTGCTGGTCCACAACGAAGCGTTTCTCGTCGACCGCAGCCATCCGGCGTGGCAGCACTACGCGACGATCGGCGGGTCGCTGCTGCCCCACGCGATCGCCGGTGCGATCGCGTTGTTCCTCGGTGTCGCGCAATTCTCGGCGCGAGTGCGCGGGCGACGCATCGGCGTGCATCGGATCCTGGGCCGCATCTATGTCGGCGCGGTCGCCGTGGCGGCGCCGCTCGGCGTGCTGACGCAATACCTCGATCAGCTCGGCGGTGATCCGCCCTCGTTCACGATCGCCGCGGCCGTCGATGCCGCGCTGTGGCTGCTCGCCACCGGTATCGCGTTCTGGTGCATCCGGAACAAGCGGATCGATCAGCATCGGCAGTGGATGACACGCAGCTTCGCGGTGGCGCTGGTGTTCCTCGAGGTCCGCGTGATCGTCGGCGTAACCGGCTGGGAACGGCTCGGCGTCACTGCCGTCGAGACGGTCGTCTGGTGCTGCGTCGCGGCGGCGTACCCGCTCGCCGACCTCGTGCTCCTGCTCGAAGAACGATTGCGCGCTCGCCAGTCCGAACGAGCACGTGCACGATCTGCGCTTGCGGCCGACGCCGCCGCGGGTGCGTCCAACTCCTGATCGGGACGCAGTTCGGCGGGGGCGCTGACGTCCGTTCACCGCCGGTTCGAGGAGTCGTGCACGGGGACGTTACAATCGTCAACCCGCGTCGGACCCCTTCGCGCTCCCAGGAGATCGCATGTTCCGTTCCGCTTCCAAGCTCGCGCTCGGCACCCTGGTCGCGCTCGCCGCGACTTCCGCCGGATTCGCGCAACAGAAGTCCACCGAGCCGCTCAAGGTCGGCTTCGTGTATGTGAGCCCGATCGCCGACGCGGGATGGACCCACCAGCACGACATCGCGCGCCAGGCGATGGAGAAAGCGCT
>DATKLH010000233.1:0-10180 GCA_035542515.1 Casimicrobiaceae bacterium | reverse complement strand
GACGGGTCGCCATTTCGTAGATCAGCGCATTGAGCCAATCCACCAGGAGCAACTCGAGGTCGGGAGCCGCGCACCGAACCGCAACGGAGGTCGTCGGACGCACCCGCTCCGGAGCGACGATGACCGCGGTCAATGCAAGTGCGGCCTGCTCGAATGCGGCCGCGGGTGTCGCGCCGAAGCCACGCACTCCCATGTCCGCTCCGTGTGCGAAGTGCTCCCACGCTGTCACCGTGCCGGGCTGCGAAACCTCGTTCACTTTGGACGCACCACCAGGCGGTTGGTTGTTTCGACCACGATGCGAGTGTCGAATGCGCGACTCTCGCGATCGAGTGCATGGGCGAGCCAGCGCGCTTCGTCGGCGGATGCGCGACCAAGACGGAAGCGGCGCATGCGCAGCGGAACGAGCGCCAGCTCGGCGAGTCGGCCGCTGGCCGCATCCAGCGTGACGAAATACGCCGCGGTGAGCTCGGGGCGGAACGCCTCCTCGCCACCAATGCCTTCGTAATCGTTCACGAAATCGCCGCATCCGTAAAGGATCGGTCGATCGCGGTAGATCTCGATGCCGACCGGATGATGCGAAGAGTGGCCATGGATCACATCGACGCCTGCAACGTCGATGAGCCGTCGCGCGAATTCGCGCCGCGCCGGATCGACCTCGTAACCCCAGTTGGAGCCCCAGTGCAAGGACACGATGACGATGTCGCGCTGGCGCTTGTGTGCGGCCACCTGTTGCGCGATGCGTTCCACGCTCCGCGTCGAGAAGTCGTCCAGGAGATCGACTCCGCCCCGGGGTCCGGCTTGCCAGGCGTGCGGCACGCCGGCGCTCGCTGTCCCGAACGCGAACACGAGCACGCGACCTTCAGGACCGGATGGCAGCACCGCGGGATGCGCCGCTTCGGGTTCGTCTCGACCGGCGCCCGCCGTCGCGATGGATGCAGCGTGGAGCGCTTCGATCGTCTCGCGCAAACCCGCGTATCCCCAATCGAGCACGTGGTTGTTGCCCAGCACGCAGCAGTCGATCCGTGCGGCGGCGAGGCATGCGACGTTGCGCGGATGCATCCGGTAGTGGATGCCCTTGCGCGGCCACGCGTCGTTGGCGGTCGTTATCGCCGTTTCGAGATTGACGATCCGCGCGCGCGGCCGCTCGTCGTCCAGCACCGCCAGCGCATCGCCCCAGATGTACGCGAAGTCGACCGGGCGCGCAATCGCTCCGGACGCGGCCTCCGCCAGCTCGACATACCGCACCGCGGAGCGCACGTACGGCTCGTGCAGCGTCGGGTCGCCCGGATGCGGCAGGATCTGATCGATGCCGCGCCCGGTCATGACGTCGCCGCAAACGAACAGCTTCACGGTCTGGGATTGCGTTGGCGAATCGGCGTTGCACGAATCGCACGCTGTGGTCGTGACGCTGGCCGTCGGGAATCCGTACGCGGGTTGGCCGAGCGCGGTCGAGCACGCGGCCAGCAGGAACTCGCGTCGACTCGGCATTGTGGAACGCAGGCGCGGCGGGGTGACACCGACCCCGCGACAACGCGGCGGATGCCGCCACCAGGCGGCAGCCATCGGGCTCGCTAGCCGCGCGTCCCGCGATTGATCAGCGTGTGATCGACGTCGGCGGCGGCTTCACCCCAATCGTCGATCTCGCTGCCGTCGCTGTAGCCGCGCTCGGCGAGTCGGTGGTACGCCGCCTCGCTCACGAGCCGGTAACGCAGGTCGGCATCGAGCTCGTCCTCGCGACCGAATGCGAACGGTTGGTCGGGCATCGCATCCCCTTCGACGTCGGGGTTGAGCGTCGGAACACTCTCGTGGCGGACGCGGTGCGCGATGGGAGCGGTGTGAACGCTCGTGGGATGCATCACTGGTTTGCGCTTCATGGCCGTCCTCGCTTGCAGTTTGCGTTGCGGCGCGACGCCGCGAGCTGCGTTGAGCGATGTCGTCACGATCGATTGTCGCCGTCCTGTCCGTGGACATATTGATGACCGTCAAGGTCCCGGCATGCCGATGGGCACGATGATCGCTTGCAAGCCGTGAGTCGTGCTGGACACCACGGATATCCGCTTCGCTGCCCGGCTCGCACGCGCTTGCGTCGGATCGGTTAGGATGAGGGCGTGCCGCCGACAACAGCGCACACTGCGACGACGCAAGTCGCACGAACCGCTCCCCGACGACTGCTGATGGATTCCCTCGACGCCGACGACGATCCCGTGCTCTTCGCACTGGGCGCGTCTCATGCATTCGGCGAACGCGTCGCCGATGCGACCCACGTGGCGCTCAGCGCGCACGAGGAGCGCGAATTCGAGGATGGCGAGCACAAGACCCGCTCGCTGGTGAACGTGCGCGATCGCGACGTGTACGTCGTGCATTCGCTGTACGGCGACGCGGAGCAGAGCGGCAACGACAAGATCGTGAAGCTGCTGCTGTTCATCGGCGCGCTCAAGGACGCCGCGGCGGCGCGTGTCACTGCAGTGGTCCCCTACCTCGCGTATGCACGCAAGGATCGCAAGTCCAAGACGCGCGATCCGGTGGCGACGCGATACATCGCGCAGATGTTCGAGGCGGTCGGCGTGGATGGCGTGGTGACGCTGGACGTTCACAACCTCGCGGCCTATCAGAACGCCTTCCGCTGCCGTGCCGAGCACCTCGAAGCCAACGGCCTGTTCGTGCGGCATTTCGCCGAAGCGCTGGGCGGGCGCGAAGCGGTGGTGGTTTCGCCCGACGCGGGCGGCATCAAGCGCGCCGAGGACTTCCGCCGTCGCCTCGAAGCCGCGCTGGGACGCCCGGTGGACATCGGCTTTGCCGAGAAACACCGCAGCGCAGGCGTGGTGAGCGGCGAAGCATTCGTCGGCGAGGTCAGCGGCAGGGACGCCATCATCATCGACGACCTGATCAGCTCGGGCACGACCATCGTTCGCGCGGCGGAAACGTGTCGCTTGCGCGGGGCCGCGCGCGTCTACGCTGCGGCTTCGCACGGCATCTTCGCCGCAGGTGCCGATCGCGTGCTCGCGAGCGAGGCGCTCGATGCGATTGTGATCACCGATTCGATTCCACCGCTGCGGCTCGCCGACCAAAGAGTGCGCGCGAAGGTCACGCAGATTTCGGTCGCCGCGCTGTTCGGCGAGGCGATCCGCCGGATGCATGGCGGCGGGTCGATCGTCGACTTGCTCGAGAACTGACGCACGCGCGTTGGTCAGTCGCAGGCTTCGATGTGGTCGTGCGCGAGGGCGAGATACTCGACTGCGATCGCGCGCCAATCGCGGCGCGCGCTCACTTCGCGGTCGCTCAGGTGACGAATGGCAAGCCTGGCGCGGATGGTCGCGCGATGGCTCTGATGGAAGTGGACAAGCGCAGCCGGGGGCGCATCGCCCGTGCGCTCGCGGTAGCGCGTGAAAATCGCCTCGCCGAGATACGCGGCGCCCAGACGCTCGCACTCGAGCGCGAGGAACGCAAGCTCGTCCACCGTGTCGAGCGTGCGTAGCTCCAGCGAAAACTCCAGGCAGTCGATGATCTGCGGTGGATGCTCGAGACAGATGTGCTCGGGTCGCAAATCGCCGTGCCCTTCGACAATGTGGCCGCCGGTTGCGCGTGCGTCGAACATGTCCGTGCGTGCGAGCACGGCTATCTGGCGTGCACAAATGCGCTCGACCAGGTCGCGCGGCAGTCCGTAGCGCGGATGGCGCAGCTCGGCGCAACCGGACGCGATGTCTTCGCCGATGCGACGGCGGTATTCGATTCCAGGAAGCGGCTGGGCGCAGGCCTTGGCGTAGAACGCGCAGAGCTGGTCTACCACTGACTCGATATCGCCAGTACGCAGCTCGCCGCGGCGGATGACCTGGTCGAGCATCCGATCGGCGGGCAGGCGGCGCATGTGGACGAGCCAATCGACGACCTCGCCCACGCCGTTGAGCGCAAGCGCGCCGCCCGACTCGCGCGTCAAAGCTGTCGTGCCCAGGTAGACCTCCGGTGCCAGCCGCCGGTTGAGGCGCACTTCTTCGATGCAGTTGCGTCGCCGCGCGTCGACATCGCGCAAGTCCAGAAGCGCATGATGGATCGGCTTCTTGAGCTTCCAAGCTTCGCGGTCGGTCAGGAACACCATCGACAGGTGCGTCTCGATGGTCTCCACACGGCTGGCATGGGGTGAATAACTCTGCGGGCTCGACAGGAAGCGGACCTTGGCGTCGAAGCGCGGATGGCCCGCGATGTGACGCTGGTCGTGGGGACGATCGTTCTGGCGCGCGGCAAGCATCGCAATGACTCGCTGATGCCAGTCCAGCAGCCGCTGAGCATGCAAAGGCGTCGCCGTCGCGTCGACGATGACCGCATGCGGCACCTCTTCGGGGCCGAGCGGCTTGGCCACGAGGAGCTGCTGGCGGAGCACGGCAAGCGTTGCTTCGGAGGCATCGGTCCGCGTGCGGCTTCGCCTTGCGATACGCGCGCGCAGCACAGCCGCCGGTGCGCGAAAGGACACAATGCCGAACGGAAGGCCGCGTTCCAGCGCGAACCGCCGGAACCGATCACGCTGCCAGCGCTCGAGAAACGTCGCGTCCACCAGCGCGGTGAAGCCGCCGTCGACAATGCGGTCGGCGAGCTCGAGCAGCCGCTGATAGGTCCGGCGTGTCGTGTCGGTGGAGTAGAGCGCTTCCCCGACGCTCGTGCCCGTGCGCGCCAACGCGGCGAGTCCGTGCATGCGCTTGCGCTCGACGTCGCTGCGCACCCGCACTGCGTCGATGTGCTCGAGCAGCGACTCGGAGTACGACGTCTTGCCGCTGCCCGAAAGACCGTGGGTGATCAGTACGCCGGGCTGCGCATGCGACGCATAATCGAGCGCGAGCTGCAGATACGCGCGAAACTCGGTGCGAAACGCTGCGCGGCCCGCGCCGGATGCGAGCTGGCCGGCCCGAAGCGCGGCCACTTTCGCGCGTACCATCGCGCGATACACGAGATAGAAGCGGAGCACGGCGAGGCCGGCGTAGTCGCCGGTGTGCTCGAGGTAGCCATTCAGCATACGCGTTGCAAGGTCGCGTCGATGGCGGTCGGCGAGATCCATCACCGTGAATGCGATCTCGCTCATCACGTCGATCCAGCGCAGCTCGTCATTGAACTCGATGCAGTCGAACACGCGCACCGATCCATCGACCAGCACCATGTTGCCGAGGTGCAGATCGCCGTGGCATTCGCGCACGAAGCCTGCTTGCTGGCGCAGCACGAATGCTGCATGACGCAAGGCATGCTCGCGACGCGTCCAGTGCTCGAGCTCGTCGAGGAGCGCATCCTGGCCGTCCTCGTGCGCGAAGGAACGCGCCTCGGTGAAGTTGGCGAGTGCGTAGGCGAGGATCGTTTCCGGACTGCCGTGCGTCGATCCGGCGCTCGCGCGCCCTGCGTCTGCGTGGAAGTTCGCGATGGTTTGCGCAAGAGCGTCGATATGGGTGGGGACTAGCTCCCCGCGATCGAGCACGTTGGGCAGCAGGGATTCCTGCGGGAACTCGCGCATCTCCACCGCGTATTCGATGGCGTTCCCGCTGCCCCCGAGCGTGGGATGCGCCGGCGTTCCGGTGATCGGTACCACGCGCAGGTAGAGGCGCGGCGCGAGGCGGCGATTCAGGCGGATCTCCTCCTCGCAATAGAACCGACGCGCGTCGAGGCTGGTGAAATCGAGGAATCCCAGGTCGACGCGCTTCTTGATCTTGTAGGCCAGCGTGCCGGTCAAGACCACGTACGAGATGTGCGTCTCGAGCTGACGCACGCGGTATCCCGCGTCGCGCAGCACGCCGGCGAGCGCATCGACCAGCGACGCCTGGGCGCTGGCCGCGTCGGGGGCGACGCGCGGCGTTTCGCGGTCAGGCCGCATCAACTCGACGGCTGCGCCCATCACGGTTGCATGACGTAGGTCCCTGGCGCGTCCGCGCTGGGGACATATTTCCCTTCGGCTCCCATGGTTGGCGGCGGTACCGGTGCGCTCGAGTGCGCGCTCAACCAGGAATGCCACTCGGGCCACCACGACCCTTCCAGGCGCGTGGCCCGTGCGAGCCAGGCTGCGGGTTCGACATAGGTCGCACGTTGCGGCTTGGTCGCAATCTCGTAGTGACGCCCGGCGTGTCCCGGCTCCGACACGACACCGGCGTTGTGGCCGCCGTTGGTGAGCACGAACGTCACTTCCGCGTCGCTCAACAGATTCATCTTGTAGACCGACTGCCACGGGGCGACGTGATCACGCTCCGTGCCCAGGACGAACATCGGCAATTGCAGGTCCGACAACGCGACCACGCTGCCACCCGCCTCGAACCTTCCCTCCGCGAGCGCGTTGTCGAGGAACAGCTTGCGCAGATACTCGGAATGCATGCGGTAAGGCATCCGCGTGGCGTCGGCGTTCCACGCCATGAGGTCGGTCATCGGTGCGCGCTCGCCCATCAGGTAGTCGTTGACGATGCGCGACCAAACCAGGTCGTTGGAGCGCAGCAGCTGGAAGGCTCCGGCCATCTGGGTGGTGTCCAGAAAGCCCTGCTCCCACATCGCGTCTTCGAGGAACGCGACCTGGCTCTCGTTGATGAAGAGCTTGAGCTCGCCCGCTTCGGTGAAATCGGTTTGCGCGGCGAAGAACGTGGTCGTCGCGAGGCGCGTATCGCCATCGCGCGCCATCGCCGCCGCGGCGATGGCGAGCAGCGTACCGCCGATGCAGTAGCCCGTCGCATGAACCTTCGCCCCCGGCACGACCGCGTTGATCGCGTCGAGCGCGGCCATCACACCCAGCTCGCGGTAGTGCTCCATCGAAAGATCGCGGTCCTCGGGACCGGGGTTCTTCCACGAGATCATGAAGACGGTATGACCCTGGCTCACGAAGTAGCGCACGAGCGAGTTCCCCGGGCTCAGATCGAGGATGTAGTACTTCATGATCCACGCCGGAATGATCAGGATCGGCTCGGCACGCACCGTCGCGGTGGCAGGCGCATACTGGATCAGCTCGATGAGCCGATTGCGATAGACCACCTTGCCCGGCGTAACCGCGACTTCGCGTCCGACCCGGAAAGCGTCGACACCGACGGGCTTGCGACCGCCGATCTTCGCGTCCCAGTCCTCCACGAAGTTCTCGAAGCCCTGCAGCAGGTTCGTGCCTCCGGAGTTCATCGTCCGCCGGAGCACGAGCGGATTGGTCGCGATGAAGTTGCTGGGCGACCACACGTCGAGAAACTGGCGCGTTGCGAATTCGACGATGTCCTCGTCCTCGCGGCGCACACCGCGCACGTCGGTGGTCGCGTTGTACCACCATTGCTGCACCAGCAGGAACGATTGATAGATCACGGAGTACGGCAGCTGTTGCCACGACGGATCGACGAAGCGGCGGTCCTGCGGCAAAGGAACGATGCACGGTTCGACGTCGTGGTGCGTCGTGCAGCGCGCCGCATAGTTCGCGAGCCGCGCGTACTTGCGCATCGCCTTGTCGATCAGGTGGAGGCGCTTACCCGGCGAGAAGGCGAGATGCGCAGCCCAGTCGAGGTAGGCGCCGATGAGCGTAATCGGCGACAAACCGGCGGTCAGACGCGCCGTCGTCGCATGGACAGCGCGATCGATGATCTCGGCGAGCGCAGTCGACGAATACGAGTCGCGCTCGATTTCGGGGGGCGTTGCAGGTTGTGGAGCGACCGGTTGCGGCGCGCGCGCGGGCGGGGCCGCCGGCGCGTGCGTGCCGCGTCGTGCAGGGCTGAGCGAGCGAACCCGGCGATCGCGCCGGGTCGTGGGTCGTGCTGAGGGGCGGGTACGATCAGGCGCTTTCACGGCGGGACTCCTCGGCAAGGTTGCTCGACACTCCAGAATGGCGGAAAGCTCACGCGGGCGTGTTGATTTCCATCAGGCGCGACGACGATATGACCGTGGGTCCACGAAATGGAGCCATGATTCCGCGGCGCGCCGGCCTGCCGCGGTCAGCGCCGCCGGTGCTGCTCGTAGAGCTCCCTGGCGTGCGCCCGCGTCTTGGCGGTGATCTCGGCCCCGGAAAGCATGCGCGCGAGCTCGTCGATCCGCTCGGCAGCCTTGAGCCGGGCGAGCTCGCTCGTCACGACGTCGCCGCTGCCGCTCTTGGTGACCCGGTAGTGATGGTCCGCGTGTGCCGCGACCTGCGGCAGGTGCGTGACGCACAGGACTTGCCGGCGCTGACCTAGCGCTTGCATGAGGCGCCCGACTGTCGCCGCCACCGCGCCACCGATCCCGGTGTCGACTTCGTCGAATACCAGGGTCGGAATCGCGCCCACTTCGCTCGCCACGACCTGGATCGCGAGCGCGATGCGCGACAACTCGCCGCCGGAGGCGACGCGCGCCAGCGGACCGAGCGGCTGCTTGGGATGACTCGCGACCTGGAACTCGATGTTCTCCAGACCGTGGCTGGTCGGATCCGCTACGGGCGTGAGGACCACTTCCAGCCGTCCGCCCGCCATCGCAAGCGATTGCATGGCATCGCTCACGCGGTTTGCGAACTCGCGCGCGGCGGCGGTGCGCTTGTGCGAAAGCTGGACGGCAAGCGCCTGATAGTTCGCGTAGGCCTCATCGACGCGACGATCGAGTGCGCCGAGATCGGTGGCATCTTCCAGCTCGGCCATGCGCGACCGGGTTTGCGCAAGCAGATCATCAAGCGCTTCGGGACGCACGCGATACTTGCGTGCAACGTCGTGCAGGGCGGACAGTCGTTGTTCGACCCGATCGAGCTCGCGCGGGTCCAGGTCCAGGCGGCGCCGGTAATCGCGCAAAGCGCGCACCACCTCGTCGAGCTGGATCGATGCTGGTCGGAGAAGCTCGATGACTTCGCGCAGCGCGCCGTCGTGCACGGATGCCGCATCGAGGCGATGCGTGATCTGCGCCAGACGCGACAGCAGCGCCTCGTCGCCTTCGCTCAGCGCGTCCTCCGCAGAGGCGGTCGCTTCGATGAGCGTCGCCGAGTTGGCGAGCCGCGACTGCGTCGTCGATAGCTCGTGCCATTCATCGGGTTCCAGTGCAAGCGCCTCGAGCTCGTCGGCGCGTGCTTTGAGCGATTCGCGTTCGGCGAGCATCGCCTGCGATGAGGTCGCAGCGGCATCGCGCTTGTCGGCTGCGGCGCGCCAGGCCTGCCACGCCTGTGCCACGCTGCGCGCAAGCGTCGTGAAGCCACCAAAGGCATCGACGAGCGCGCGCTGCTCGGCGGCGTGCGACAACGACTGATGGGCGTTCTGACCGTGCAGCTCGACCAGTTGCTCGCCCAGATCCTTGAGATCGGCGAGCGTCGCGACGCGACCGTTGATCCATGCACGGCTGCGTCCCTGCGCGTCGAGCACGCGGCGGATCAGTACCGTGTCGCCCTCTTCGAGCTCGCGTTCGCGCAGCCATGCACGCACCGCGTCGGACGCCTCGAACTCGGCGGAGAGCTCGGCGCGCTCGGCGCCGGGACGCAATTGACGCAACTCGAAGCGATCGCCGAGCAGCAGGCCGAGCGCGTCGAGGAGGATCGACTTGCCCGCGCCCGTCTCGCCGGTGAGCACGGTGAACCCCGGCTCGACCTCGACGTCGAGCGTTTGCACGACGACGAAGTTGCGGATGGAGAGCAGGCGGAGCATGTCAGAACCACGATGGGCGATGGGCGATGGGCGATGGGCGATGGGCGATGGGCGATAGGGCGATAGGGCGATAGGGCGATAGGGCGATAGGGCGATAGGGCGATAGGGCGATAGGGCGATGGGCCTGCGCCATGTGCGGATGCGAGATCGTCAGGGGCGGCGATCGTGATGAATGGCCGGTCCCGCGCACGACGCACGAGGATTCGAGCGCAACGCATTCCCGAGCCGCTGCGACCATGAGCATCGGCGAGTGCTGCGGCCCATCACCGATCGCCTATCGCCCACCGCCCGCGGCAGTTCTAGCCCGCTCCATTGTTTCCCAGCCTCTCCGGCGTCTCCGACCAATGCAGCTTCCTGCGCAACATCGCGAAGTAGTCGTAACCCTCCGGGTGCAGGAAGCGGGCGCGATGCGGCGCGCGTTTCATGATCACGCGATCGCCTTCGGACAGCTCGAAATGCGACTGACCGTCGCAATGGACCGCCGCGTCGCGGCCGCGCGCGACGCTGACCGCGATCTCGCAACTGTCGTCGATTGCGATGGGTCGGTGGGTGAGCGCGTGCGGCGCGACCGGAACCAGCGCGAAAGCAGGGATCTGCGACCCGAGGAT
>DATKLH010000232.1:0-7982 GCA_035542515.1 Casimicrobiaceae bacterium | reverse complement strand
AGGCGCGCATGCGCGGCATACTGGAGTCGGCGATGGACGCGATCATCACCGTCGACGACCAGCAGCGCGTGGTCGTGTTCAACACGGCGGCCGAGAAGATGTTCGGCTGGTCGCGCGAGGAGGCGATCGGCCAGCCCCTGGGGTCGTTCATTCCCGCGCGCTTCCAGAAGGCGCACGTGGGTCACGTGCAGAAATTCGGCATCACCAACGTGAGCTCGCGCCGCATGGCCACTGCGCGCGTGGTGACCGGCATGCGCCGCGATGGCCACGAATTCCCGATCGATGCATCGATCTCGCAGTTGCGCCAGCAGGGCCGCCTCTTCTACACCGTCATCCTGCGCGACGTCTCCGAGCTCGTGCGCGCCGAAGCCGCGGTGCGTGCGTCCAAGGACGAGCTGCAGGAGCTCGCGTCCGCAGCGAGCTCGGCGCTCGAACGCGAGAAGAGCCGCATCGCACGCGAGCTGCACGACGAGCTCGCCCAATCGCTCACGACGCTCAAGATGGACATCAGTCTCATTCGCGTCACCCAGCCGGATCCCGACGACGAGCTGCTGGAGCGGCTCGCCAAGATGGAGCAGCAGATCGACGTGACGATCAAGTCGATGCGTCGCATCGCGGCCGACCTGCGACCGCTGACGCTCGACGACCTCGGTCTGGTGCCGGCCGTCGAGGCCCTGGTGAACAATTTCGCACAGCATTCCGGCATCGAGTGCGAGCTCGCCGTGTCGCAGCCCGAGTACGAGCTCTCCGATGCGCAGGCGACGGCGGTGTTCCGCACCGTGCAGGAGGCGCTCACCAACATCGTGAAGCACTCCAAGGCGCGGCGCGTCGAGGTCGTGATCGAGCAGAACGAAGGCGATCTCATGGTGACGATCACCGACGACGGGGTGGGATTCGCCACCGAAGCGCCGCGCCGCCACAACGCCTACGGCCTGCTGGGACTGCGCGAGCGCGCCTACCTGCTCGGCGGCGACGCCAGCATCGAGAGCGCCCCGGGCCGGGGTACCTCGATCGGAGTGCGCTTTCCGCTGGCAGGCCGCGTGCCGGTAACATGATCAGGATCCTGATCGCCGACGATCATACGATCGTGCGGGAGGGCCTCAAGCAGATCCTCTCCGCGGCGGGCGACTTCACCGTGATCGGTGAAGCGAGCGACGGCATCGAGGCGATGCGTCGCGTGCGCGAGCTGGAATTCGACGTGCTGCTGCTCGACATCTCGATGCCGGGCAAGAGCGGAATGGAGCTCATCCGACAGGTCAAGTCGGAGAAGCCCAAGGCGCGCATCCTCGTGCTGAGCATGCACCAGGAGCACCAGTACGCCGTGCGGGCAATTCGCGCCGGCGCGTCGGGCTATCTCACCAAGGAGAGCGCCTCGACGCAGCTCGCAAGCGCGCTGCGCAAGATCGCCGCCGGAGGCGCCTACATCACGCCGGAAGTCGCCGAGCTGCTCGCGCTCGATACGATGCCCAACGTCGGCGCGGAGCCGCACACCACGTTGTCCGATCGTGAATTCCAGGTGTTTCGCCTGATCACCGCCGGCAAGAGCGTGTCCGATATCGGCGAGCAATTGCACTTGTCGGTGAAGACGATCAGCACGCACAAGGCGCGCCTGATGCAAAAGCTCGGCGTGGGAACCACCAACGAGCTCATCCGCTACGCCATCCAGCACCGTCTGACCGACCGGGAAGACGACACCGCGTAGGGGGTCGGACTTTCCGAACCTCCGCCGCAAGTGCCGCGGGACGCGCTGCAGCGGTGGCGCTCCAGCTGCCTAGTCCACGCCGTCGTTCATCGCAAGCCGCTGAATAAGCAGACGTTTCAGAAGCGGGCGGAACGCACCGGCGCCGCCACTTCCCCTCCCTCGCAGCGCCTTGTAGGCCGATTCCTACGCCGGCCGTCGGAGTCCCGCGTCGCTCCAAATTAGGACCGCGCCGACACGCGCAATCGGTCGCAGGCCAATGGGCCGGGGGATCGGAAATCCGGATAGTTCGCTCCATGGAAGCTAATCAACCAATCCGGATTTACATCGTCGAGGACTCGCAGCAGATCCGCACGCGGCTGCACGAGATGCTTACTCGACTGGGGCGCGCCGAGATCGTCGGCGAGGCGGAGAACGCACATACCGCGATCGACGAAATCCTGTCACTGCGGCCGGATATCGTCATCCTCGATTTCCATCTTCCCGGAGCCAGCGGCGTGCAGGTGCTGCGCGAAGTGCACCCCAAGGCCCCAGCGACCATGTTCGTCATGCTGACGAACTATCCCAATGCGCAATACCGCCGCATCTGCCTCGAAGCGGGTGCAAGCCATTTTCTGGATAAGAGTAACGAGTTCATGAAGATCAACGAGCTGGTCGCCGGTTACCGCGAACAGCGATGCTCCGCCGCTTGATTCTTGGAGATTCTCGTCATGCAAACCGCCGCCATCCCCGCAACGCCCCTGCGTCCGACGCTCGTCGTCGCCCATAGCGCCAAGGCCGCCTACATCGCACCGTGCGCCACGACGTGCTCGACCTGCGCGCTGCGCCGCCTGTGCGTGCCCTCCGGCCTCAACGGCGAGCCCAACAGCCTGATCGACGAGCTCGTGACCACGCGCAAGCGCGTCCGTCGCGGCGAGCACGTCTACCGCGCCAACGATCGCTTCACCACCTTGTTCGCATTCCGGACCGGCTTCTACAAGGCCTACGTCGAGAGCGAGGACGGTCGCACGCATGTGACCGGCTTCCATATGGCCGGCGACGTCGCCGGCTTCGACGGCATCGGCACCGAGCGTCATCGCCAGAACCTGGTCGCCCTGGAGGACGGCGAGGTGTGCCTGATCTCGTATCCGCGCCTCGAGGCCACGTGCTCGCGCGTCCCGTCGATGCAGCGCTACATGTACAAGATGCTGAGCAGCGAGATCGTCCGCGAGCAGGAACTCATGCTGCTGCTCGGAACGATGCGCGCCGAAGCGCGTGTGGGCGCGTTCCTCCTGAACCTTTCGCAGCGCTTCGCGCAGCGTGGCTACTCCTCGGTCGAATTCATCCTGCGCATGACCCGCGAGGAGATCGGCAGCTACCTCGGCCTCAAGCTCGAGACGGTCAGCCGGATCTTCTCGCGCCTGCAGGAAGAAGGCGTGCTCCAGGTGCAGGGCCGTGCGATCAAGCTGCTCGACATGCCCGCGCTGTCCGAGCTGGTCGGACTGCGTGATGCGTCGACCGAACACACGCAGCGCTCGGAAGACCTGTACAAGGTCGGTGCGCGCCCCGCAGCTTTTGCCGGACGCGAAGCGGCAATCGCCTGATCTTAGAACCCCGCCCTCCGCAAAACCGCCGCGGATTTTCGCGGCGGTTTTCTTTTGCGCAGCTCGCGTCCAGACGGGGGACCACGCTGTTCTGCAGGTCGCCTTCGATGGCGCAGAGCACGTGTTGCCGTCGACAGCAAGTCACGAAGCTCGCGCGGTCGGCACGACGCGATTCGATTCGTCGCCGGTGGTGCGGAGCGCGCTAGCGCCCTGCGGTTTTCCAGGCACGCACGCGCCTGGCGCAGATCGTCACGGCAGGCAGAACGGACCGGCGCCCAGGATGTGCGGCGCGAGCAGCGCCCGATACATGCCTGCGACCGCGAACGCCGCGATCACCGAGGCGAACGCATAGCGGAAGGTCGGCCGGTTCAACTTCTGCGAAAACCGATCGAACAGGAAACCGGTCGCCGTGAGCCAGGGCAGCGTGCCGACGCCGAAGGCGAACATGACCGCCGCGCCTTGGAGCGGACCGCCGGCGAACAGCGCAAGCGGCAGAGCGCTGTAGACCATCGCGCAGGGCACCAGGCCCCACGCCAGGCCGAGAACCATGCGATGCAAAGGCCCGCGGCCGCGCAGCAGCGGTTGCAGCGCCGGCAGGATTTTCGCGAACGCCCGCGCGCCCCAGCGTTGCCATCCCAGTGCACCGCTGGTCGCGCGAGCAACGGCCAGCGCAACGAGCAGCAGCAGCACGTTCGCGACGAGATAAAGCGGACGCTGCACCAACGACGCGTCCGCCGCATGCAGCGCGACGCCACCGCCGGCGCCGGCGATGGCGCCCAGCGTCGCATAGGTCGTCAATCGCCCCGCGTGGTACAACGCCTGGCGCGCAGCAATGGAATGCGCGGGCAAAAGGGGCGCGTACGCGGGACGCTCGCGCGCCGAGATGGCGGCTACGAAGCCGCCGCACATCGCCGTGCAATGCGCGCCACCAAGCGTCGAGAGCAGCGCGGCACTCGCAATGAGGCTCCACGACACCATACGCGACCTAGCGTGGGCTTGGAATCGTCTCGAGTCGTACCTGCGACAGGGCGCCAGCCACCACCGTGGTCGGCAGGCTCCAGTCGCGCGACTGCAACGTCACGATCCAGCGGGCGTGTCGGGATACCGGCAAGGCGCCGACGTATTCGCCGTCGTCCTCGCGCAGCAGAGTCACTCGTTCGGCAGCAGCGTTCGCATCGGCGCCCTTGACCGTGAGGTCGAGCCGTTCGGGCGCATTCGCGACGCCTTCGATGCGTGCGCGCACCGCGCCCGATGCGTCGAACTGCAACGTCGCCACGATATCGGGCGAGACGAGCGGCTGGGCGGGCAGCGTCTTGTTGATCAGCAAACCGCGCTTGTAGTAGTCGCTCGCGACCACGCCATCGTCGCTTTTCACCGCCAGCCAGGCGCTCACCGCCGACGCGAGCACCACCGCGGCAGGGCCCGCGAACAACCATGGCCACGGTTGCCGATACCAGGGTGCCGCGCGCAGCGCGTCAACGCGGGATGATGAAGCTGGATTTCTCATGGCGTTCCACCTTGGCGTCGTCGACGGCCTGAATCACGAACTCGATCTTGTGGGTGCCCGGTTGCACACTTTCCGCAGGCTTGCCCGCCGCGGTGGTGTCCAGCTGCAGGCGCAAGGCGAGGAGTCGGCTCGCTGCACCCTCGATGGCGACCGGCTGATCGACCCCGGTGACCTGCAGCCCCTCGATGCCCTCGGCGCGGATGGTGTAGCTGCGTGCCTTCTCGTCGGTGTTCATGATCTGCACGCGATAGACGTTCTCGTACACGCCGGCACCGACTTCGCGCGCGAGCGATCCGCGATCGCGCAGGATGTCCACCTTCAACGGATTGCGCAGCGCGATCGTCGTCCCGGTCGCGACGACACCCGCGATCAGGATGCCCGCGTAGATCAACGTGCGAGCGCGCAGCATGTGCTTCCAGATCATCTTCCAGTCGTAACGCGAGGCAAGCGCATTCTGCGTGGTGTAACGGATCAGCCCGCGCGCATAGCCCATCTTGTCCATGACCTGGTTGCAGCCGTCGATGCACGCGGCGCACCCGATGCATTCGTATTGCAGCCCCTTGCGGATGTCGATGCCGGTCGGGCACACCTGCACGCAGATGCCGCAGTCGACGCAGTCGCCGAGGCCGCGCTCGCGCGGATCGGCCGACTTGGGGCGCGACCCGCGCGGCTCGCCGCGCGACTGGTCGTAGGTGATGACCAGCGTGTCGCGGTCGAACATCACGCTCTGAAAGCGCGCGTACGGACACATGTACTTGCACACCTGCTCGCGCATGAACCCGGCGTTGCCGTAGGTCGCGAAGCCGTAGAACACGATCCAGAACGCTTCCCAGCCGCCGAGCTGCCAGGTGATCGCGTTGACACCGAGCTCGCGGATGGGCGTGAAGTACCCGACGAACGTATAACCGGTCCAGAACGCGACCGCGAACCACGCCGAGTGCTTCAATGCCTTGATGACGAACTTCTCGAGCGAGCGTGGCGACGCGTCGAGGCGCTGGCGCGCGAGGCGATCGCCTTCGATCTTGCGCTCGATCCACAGGAAGATCTCGGTGTAGACCGTCTGCGGGCACGCGTATCCGCACCACAGACGGCCCGCGACCGCCGTGAACAGGAACAGCGTGAACGCCGACAGGATCAGCACTACGCTGAGGTAGATCACATCCTGCGGCCAGAATACCAGCCCGAAGAAGTAGAACTTGCGTCCCACCAGGTCGCACAGGAACGCCTGCCGGCCGTTCCACGTCAACCACGGTACGCCGTAGTAGAGGAGCTGCGTCGCGATCACCAGCGCCCACCGCCACTGCGCATAACGCCCGCTTACCGCACGCGGGTAGATCTTCCTGCGGATCTCGTAGAGACCGCCGTCTTGCGCCTGGGCAGCCGTGCCGCCGTCGCGCACGGGGCCCTTCAATGGCTCGCTACGCGTTTGCTCGGGTGTGGCGGTTTCCATCGCGCGCTCGAAGGCTGCGCGGTCAGCGCGCCGCCGTGGTGGTGACGTTGGGCTTGCTCAAGGACCACACATAGGCGGTGAGGAGATGGATACGGCCTTCACCCAGCGTGTCCTTGAACGAGGGCATGGCGAGCGTGCCCGGCGATACGCTGGTGTGACGCCCCTTGCGCACCGTCTCGGTGATCGTCGCCTGCGAGCTGCCGTAGAGCCAGTTCTGATCGGTCAGGTTGGGCGCACCGATGACCGGGTTGCCCTTCGCCTCGGGCCCGTGGCAGGCCACGCAGGTGGTCATGAACACCTGCTTGCCGAGCTGCGCCTTCAACGGGTCGCTTGGCAGTCCGGACAGCGAACGCACATAAGCGACGACTTCGCCGAGCTTCTCTTCGCCGAGCACCGGCCCGAACGCGGGCATCACGCCCAGCCGGCCGCCGGTGATCGTCGTCTTGATCTGCGCCGGATCACGGCCATAGAGGAACTCGCCCTGGCTCAGGTTCGGAAAGCCGCGGCCGCCATGCGCGTCCGATCCGTGGCACTGCGAGCAGTAGTTGAGGAACAGGCGCTCGCCCATCGAGTGCGCTTCACGGTCGTTCGCGAGGTCTTTCACATCCATCGCGAGGTACTTCGCGAACAGCGGCTGCAAGCGATCGTCGAACTCCTTGGTCTCCTTCGCGTACGAGCCGGCAGAGGTCCAACCCAGGATGCCAGGCAGTTTGCCGAACCCAGGGTAGAGGACCAGGTAGACCAGCCCGAAGCCGATGGTGATCCAGAACATCCACATCCACCAGCGCGGCAGCGGGTTGTTGTATTCGGCGAGATCGTCATCCCAAACGTGTCCGGTGGTGCCCGGCGTGCCGCCCGCCGCGGGTGCACCGGCGCTCGGCGCGCGACGGCGGCCCATCACGTACAGGATCACGCCGCAGAACACGATGCCGGCGATGGTCGCGAGCGCGACGTAATAGCTCCAGAAATCCGAAACGAAATCGCTCATGAGCGTTCACCTTGCGTGGAAGCCCTCTCGCCGGGGTGCTCGTCGGGGATCGCGAAGGGCTCGAGGGCGGCGAGCGCGAAAGCGGGCTTGCGGCGCGCGCTGTACGCCCAGTACACGATTCCCATGAAGACGGCGAACGACAGCGCGGTGAAAATGCTCGCCAGCGTCTGATAGGTCTCCATCGCTTACCTCACGTTACGGAGCGCAAGGCCGAGGCCCTGCAGGTAGGCCACCACCGCGTCTTCCTCGGTATGGCCCTTGATCTGTTCGGGTGCACCCGCGATGTCCTCGTCGCTGTAAGGCACGCCCACGCTGCGCAGAGCGCGCATCTTCGGCTGGATGTCGCCGGCGTTGAGCACCGTCTTGGCGAACCACGGATACGCCGGCATGTTGGATTCCGGCACCACGTCACGCGGATTGTTGAGGTGCACGCGATGCCAGTCGTCGGAGTAGCGCCCGCCGACGCGCGCGAGATCGGGACCGGTGCGCTTGCTGCCCCACTGGAACGGATGGTCGTAGACCGATTCGCCGGCGACCGAATAGTGCCCGTAGCGCTCGGTCTCGGCGCGGAACGGCCGGATCATCTGCGAGTGGCAGTTGTAGCAGCCTTCGCGGACATAGATGTCGCGGCCGGCCACCTGCAGGGCGGTGTACGGTTTCAATCCGGCCACCGGCTCCATCGTGGAGCGCTGGAAGAACAGCGGAACAATCTCCACCAGTCCGCCCACGCTGACGGTGAGCACCACCAGCAGCGC
>DATKLH010000231.1:0-6496 GCA_035542515.1 Casimicrobiaceae bacterium | reverse complement strand
CGCGTTCCAACGGCGCGGTCCTGCGCGCCTATGGATCGCTCGCATGGCAGGCGCTATCCGGTCTGTCGTACGTGAACGAAAGCTCCGACCTCGACGTGCTCGCCTTTGCGAGCGACACGCCGGCGCTGCAATGCGCACTGCTGGCCTTGCGCCATGCCGAGACGATCGCGCCGATGCGCGTCGACGGCGAGATCGTGTTTCCCGGCGGCAACGCGGTCGCGTGGCGCGAATGGGCTGCGGCTTCGGCGCGCGTGCTCGTCAAGCACGTACGCGGCGTCGCGCTGTGCTCGCGCGCGAGCCTCCTTCCCGCCGTTGCCTAGTGCCCCGTTCCGGGAAATTCCCTTGCACGAAAGCGCACGAGAAATGACGCCTTGCATTGTCGCCGACCTCGCGCGACACACCACCGCCGGCTCTCGCCGTGACGCGATGCGGCTGGCCCGTATCGCGACACGCAGCCTCTACGACGAGCTCGCGTTGCACCCCAAGCCGGGCCTCGTGAGCCTGCGCAGCCGCGGCGCCCATCGCGACATGGACGCGACCACGTTCATGCGCAGCCTGTTCGCTTTGCGCGGCTACCTGCGCGACGTCGCGCTCGCCGGCGCATGCGGTGCACCGTTCGAGGAGCAGCGCGCTCTCGCGGTGCAGGCAGAGCACGCCATGCTGGCGGCCACCGGCGGCGTGAACACGCATCGCGGCGCCATCTTTTCGCTGGGCATGCTGACGGCGACCGCCGCTGCGATGCTCGCAGCCGGAGAATCGCGCGACGACAAGACCTGGCGTACAGCGATCGTCGGGCGCTACAGCGAGCCGCTCGCCCGACTGCGGGAGGACAACGGCGAATCGCACGGTGCCGCTGTCGAACGGTCCCTGGGCGTGCGCGGCGCATGCGGCGAAGCGCAAGCGGGATTCCCCAACGTGTTCGAGCGTGCGCTGCCCGCTCTGCGTCGCGCACTCGCGGCCGGCGCATCGAGCGATCTCGCGCGGCTGGACGCGCTCTTCGCATTGCTCGCGAGTGTCGACGATACCAACGTGCTCTATCGCGGCGGACCGGCCGCGCTCGGGTGGTTGCAACGCGAGGCCCGCGCATTCAACGCATCCGGCGGCGCGTTGGCCCACGATGCGCTGCGACGGGCGGAAGCCCTCGATCGCGCGATGACCCAACGCAACCTGTCGCCCGGCGGCTGCGCCGATCTGCTCGCCTGCACGCTGTTCGTTCACGCCGTGCAGGTGTCGATGCAATGAGCTTCGCCGTGCTGTGCCCGGGACAGGGCGGGCAGCACGGACGCATGCTGGACGCCGCGTTGGCGGCACCCGAGTCGGCCGCGGTCATCGACGCCGCCACGCAAGCCCTGCACGAGGATCCGCGCGACTGGCTCGCTCGCGAGGAGGTCATTTTCGCCAACCGCGTCGCGCAGCCGCTGATCTGCATCGCGGCGTGCGCCATGTGGCGCGGGTTGCGCTCGCATCTTCCGACACCGGTTGCATTCGCAGGCTATAGCGTCGGAGAGCTCGCGTGTTATGCCCTTGCCGATACCATCGAGCCTGCCGCGCTCGCCGCGTTGGCACGCCGCCGCGCCGAGTTGATGGATCAGGCTGCGGCGTCTCATCCCGGCGCGCTGGTCGCTGTCCGCGGATTGAATCGAACGACGCTACGCAACCTTTTGGAACCATTCGAAGCGGCGATCGCCATAGCCAACGGCGAAGATGCGTTCGTGGTCGGTGTGCGCACCGCGCGACTTGAAGGACTCGAGGGCGCGCTCGCGCAGCGACATGCTCACACGACGTTGCTGCCGCTGGGGCTCGCGTCGCATACGCCGCTGATGTCGCAGGCGAGCGGCCCGTGGCGCGATGCGCTGCTCGCAACGCCGCTTGCTGCGCCGCGAGCGCCGGTGATCGCCGGCGTGGATGCCTCGCCGGTATTCACGCGTCGACACGCGATCGATACGCTCGTTCGGCAGGTCGACCACACGGTGGAATGGGCGCGTTGCCTCGACGCGTTGTACGAGCGCGGCTGTCGTGTCTTCCTCGAGCTCGGCCCCGGGCGCGCACTTGCGCGAATGGCGCGCGAGCGATTCGACGACGTCGAAGCACGCTCGGTGGAAGAGTTCCGTGACCCGATCGCTACCGTGCCCGCGTGGGTACGGCAACGACTCGAGTCAGCGTAGCCTCACATCGTCAACGTTGGGTCTCCATTCGGCCGGTAAAGCGAGCCGCATCAGGCCCCGACCACTTCGCGGGCGGACACCTCCTGCCGAGGGCGGCCGACATGTCTAGCCGGCCTGCGCGACCCGCGCTTGATTTGCATCAAGGCGCTCATCCGCGCGGCAGGTGGTCGACCGCTGATCGGGACAGGCCTCGACTGCGACGACCGTGTGCGAGCCGATCGACCACCAGCGTTAGCGGCGGCAACGCGTGCACCGTATTCGCCCACGGTTGCGAGCGCGCCTGCGGATTTGACGCAGGTCAGGTCGACTGCGTATCGGCGTGGTGCGCGTCGGCTCGATCGCTCAGAATCACAGTTGCTTGATCGTTCCGTTCGAAGCACCCGCGCATCGGATCGTCGTCATCGCCAACGAGCGTCCCGAGCGCCTGGAACGACCCCAGCCGCGCTTGACTGACATCGGCTACGCCGGCGCCTGTTGCGGCAGCGCGCCGCTCGCAGTTCCGATCACCAGCCGCGACGGCGGCACCGAATTTCTTCGACAGGAGTCGCAAATGAAATATCGCAACGTCTTGTTCCTCGGCGCCATGGCGCTGGCTCTCGCCATCACCACTCGCACCAGCGCCGCCGAAGGCACCGGCAGCGCAGCAGCCGCCGCACCGCAAGCTGCGACGCTCAGTTGCGTCAACAAGGCCGCGGAAGCGGCGAAGCCGAAAGTCGTGTTCCAGGTGAACAAGGCCGACGAGGCGCCGCTCATCCTTCGATTCGTCGGCAATTACCTGAAGGCCGAGCCGGATGCGGAGGTGGTCGTGGTCGGATACGCCTCGGGCATCGACTTCATGCTCAAGAACGCGCTCGACGCCGACGGCAAGCCGTATGCTGTCCAGGTGAACCGGCTGATCGATCGCGGAGTAACCTTCAAGGTCTGCAACAACACACTGAGCGCACGCAATGCAACACCGGACGTCGTGCTCGCCGGCGTCGCGGTCGTGCCCAGCGCCGTCAATGAGATCATTCGCCTGCAGACGCAAGAGGGCTACAGCTACTTCCGCAATTGAAACGATCACGCTCCGGAGCTCGGCGGTGTCGTCGTCGCCGTCGAGGGTCCCGATCGAGAGACACAGTCGACCGAACCTGCGCTCGAAATCGATTCTCGCCCCTGCCTGCACGCGGCTCTGCGCGCCAATGGGGCGCCGACCCCGACGCCTCCCCTTCCCCGCAATCCCGGGCCGAGGGCTGGGGCAAGGGACGAATTCGAGATAGGTTCTCCACACGCCGCGCGATGCAAGCGACATCGCACTGTCAAACCTCTCTTCTCCATTCTCATGAAAAGGAAATCCCGCAAGCCAGCCGCAACGGCGAAACCCACTCCGGCGCCGGCACCGGCCGCCGATCGCCTGAAGACCTGGCATCTGGTCGCAGCCGTCGGCGGCGGATTCGTACTCTTCGTCGTCGTGATGTGGCTCGTGCTCGCACCGAAGTCGGCTCCTGCGCGCAGCGAAGCGGAGCTCGCTGCTTTGCAGCGGCCGCATGCGGCAAGCTTCGGCGATGCGGGCGCCAAGGTGACCATCGTCGAATTCATGGACCCGGCTTGCGACACCTGCCGCGAGTTCTATCCCCTCGTGAAAGGCATCATGTCCGACAACCCGGGACGCATTCGCTTGTCGATCCGGCTGGTCGCCTTTCACCCCGGATCCGACGTCCCGGTGAAAGCGCTCGAAGCCGCCAAGGCACAAGGCAAGTTCGAGATGGTGCTCGATCGCCTGTTCGCCACTCAGCCGAATTGGGTCGTGCAGCACCGCGCCGATGCCCAGGCGGCGATGGAGCAACTGCGCACGCTCGACCTCGACTTCGCGCGCCTGCAGGCCGACATGGAATCACCGGAGGTATTGCGCAACGTCGCGCTCGACGCACAGGATGCGAAGACGCTCAAGGTCGTGCAGACGCCCGAATATTTCGTCAACGGCCGCGGCTTGCCCGAGTTCGGGTACGAGCCGCTGCGAAGCCTCGTACGCAACGAGGTAGCGGCCGCTTACCGCTAACGGCGGTCGCCGCACCGCTCGGTCAAGCCGCTATAGGTCGAGCGCGACACGCGTTCCCTGTTCGATCGCGCGCTTGGCATCGAGCTCCGCCGCGACATCGGCTCCGCCGATGAGGATCGGCTGCTTGCCCAGCGCGGTAAGCGCCGGAACGAGATCGCGGCGTGGTTCCTGGCCGGCGCAGATCGCAACGGTGTCCACGTCGAGCACGCGCGGTTCGCCGTCGACGCTGATGTGCAGTCCCTGGTCGTCGATGCGTTCGTAGCGCACGCCGGCCAGCATCTTCACGCCGCGACGCCGCAGGAGCGTGCGGCGGATCCATCCGGTCGTCTTCGCAAGTCCTTCACCGACCTTCGCCGACTTGCGCTGCAGCAACCACACTTCGCGCGAGCTGGCCGGCGCTCGCGCCTCCTTGAGGCCGCCGCGCGCCGCGTAGCGCATATCGATGCCCCACTCGCTGGCGAAGCTTTCCGCGTCGTCGGCGTCGTTGTGCGTCAGCAACTCCGCAACGTCGAATCCGATGCCCCCGGCACCGACGATCGCGACGCGTTGTCCCGCGCTTCGTCGGCCGCTGACGATATCGGTGTAGCTGGCACAGCGCGGATGATCGGTGCCCGCCAGCTCGGGTCGCCGCGGAACGATTCCGGTGGCGAGCACGACCACATCGAAATCGGCGAGTTGTGCCGCGTCGGCGCAAACACCGAGCCGTTGCGTCACCCCGAGCTCGGCGAGGCGCGTACGGAAGTAACGCAGCGTTTCGGCGAACTCTTCCTTGCCGGGGATGCGTCGCGCGAGGTTGAACTGCCCGCCGACTTCGCTCGCGGCCTCGAACAGCGTGACGCGATGGCCGCGCTCGGCCGCGGTGGTCGCGCAAGCGAGTCCGGCAGGTCCGGCGCCGACGACTGCGACGCTCTTCACCGACGATGTCCGCGTCAGCACCCACTGCGTTTCGCGACAGGCGAACGGATTCACCATGCAGGTCGCGATGCGGCGCTCGAAGATATGGTCGAGGCAAGCCTGGTTGCAGGCGATGCACGTGTTGATGGACGCCGCGCGGTTGGCGGCGGCCTTGTTGACGAAGTCCGCATCGGCGAGAAAGGGCCGTGCCATCGAGACCATGTCGGCGTCGCCGCGCGCGATGATGGCCTCGGCCAGCGCAGGATCGTTGATGCGATTGGTGGTGATGAGCGGCACGCGCGCTTGCGCCTTGAGCTTGCGCGTGACCCACGTGAACGCGCCGCGCGGCACCATCGTGGCGATGGTGGGTATGCGCGCCTCGTGCCAACCGATGCCGGTATTGATCATGTCCGCGCCCGCGCCTTCGACCGCCTTGGCGAGCGCGACGACCTCGTCCCACGAGCTTCCGCCCTCCACGAGGTCGAGCATGGAGAGGCGGTAGATGATGATGAAGTCGCGGCCCACCGCAGCGCGCGTACGCGTCACGATCTCGACCGGAAAGCGGATGCGTCGCTCGAAGTCGCCGCCCCATTCGTCGTCGCGGTGGTTGGTGTGCGGCGCGACGAACTGGTTGATGAGATAGCCCTCCGATCCCATGATCTCGACGCCGTCGTAGCCGGCGCTGCGCGCAAGTTCCGCGCAGCGCACGTACGCCGCGAGCGTGCGTCGCACGCCCCAGGAAGTCAGTGCGCGCGGCTTGAACGGCGTGATCGGCGACCGCAGCGCCGACGGCGCAACGCCAAGGGGATGATAGGCGTAGCGACCGGCGTGGAGGATCTGCAGCGCGATGCGTCCGCCCGCATCGTGCACCGCGTTGGTGATCAGACGATGCTTTGCAACCTGCCAGCGCCATGAGAGCTGCGAGGCGCGCGGCTCGAGGCGCCCGCTGAAGTTCGGCGCGATGCCGCCGGTCACCATCAGCGCGACGCCACCGCGTGCGCGCGCCGCGTAGAACGCCGCGAGCCGTGCAAAGCCGTCGGGCGCTTCCTCCAGCCCCGTGTGCATGGACCCCATGAGCACACGATTGGGAAGCGTCGTGAAGCCGAGGTCGAGAGGCGCGAGCAGATGCGGATAGGGCGACATGGTGCGGGGCCGATGGGCGAGTCGCGGACATTACATCACAGCCGTGGTCGTGGCTTCGTTCGGCGGCAGATGCGCTCCAGCGATGCGCCCGCGTCGTACCAAGCGCGAGCGCGGGGCGGAGGGACGGAGCAGCGAATCGTGTTGCGACCGGCTACAACGTCGAGCAGCACGCACCACCGAACGCTTGACCCGGTTCGGTGAGTTGTCGAGTAGAACCTGTTTCGAATTGCCCCTCACCCTGCCCTCTCCCCCGCCG
>DATKLH010000230.1:0-16235 GCA_035542515.1 Casimicrobiaceae bacterium | reverse complement strand
ACCCGGAGTGAGCGGGCATCATCTTCGAGCTAAGTTTTATGCGAATGGAATAACGCCCGAGCGCATAAGCGAATTTTGCCCGACGAGGGCCGGGTCGCGTGGCGTGGCATGTACTGCCGCGCCGGGCGAGCCCATAGGAATTCGGCACAACGCTTGCTTCCGCCTTTCTCATCGAGCTCCTGAGCATGCCGTCCCCCGCCCATGGCCACACACGCCGCCACGCGTAACATCAGCGGGCTTGCCCGCGCCCTGGCGCAGCACGGCCTGATGACGGAAACCGAGGCCGAGGCCCTTCAGACCCAGGCTCAGTCGTCGGGCATCACGTTCGTCGAGCAGGTGCTTACCGGCAAGCGCATGTCCCCCCAGCGCTTGGCCGTGTTCGGCGCGCGGGCCTTCGGCGTGCCGCTCCTCGACCTCGCCGCGGTCGACATCGATCATCTCGATGGAGCGTTGATCGACCTGAAGATGTCGCAGTCGCGCCGCGTCCTGCCGCTGCAAAAGCGCGGCAACCGCGTCTTCGTGGCGACCTCCGATCCGGCGAACCTGCAGGCGCTCGACGAAGTTCGCTTCAAGACCAACCTCGTCGTCGAAGCGGTCGTCGTCGAAGACGACAAGCTGAGCGCCCTCATCCAGAAGCTCACCGAGGCGCGCGGCGCATCGATCAACGACATGGAAGGTCTCGAGGATCTCGAGATCGACCTCGCCGAGAGCGCTGCAGCAGCCTCGCCCGAGGACGACAGCGAAGTCGAGGACGCGCCGATCGTCAAGTACATCCAGAAGATCCTCGTGGATGCGATCAGCATTGGCGCCTCCGACATCCACTTCGAGCCCTACGAGAAGTTCTTCCGCGTGCGCTACCGCCTCGACGGCATCCTCATGGAGGTCGCGCAGCCGCCGCTCGCGATCAAGGACAAGGTCGCTTCGCGCATCAAGGTCATCAGCAAGCTCGACATCGCCGAAAAGCGCGTGCCGCAGGACGGCCGCATGAAGCTCGTGATGACCAAGAACAAGGCGATCGACTTCCGCGTCTCGACGCTGCCGACGCTCTACGGCGAGAAGATCGTGATGCGGATCCTCGACTCGGCCGGCGTGAAGCTCGGCATCGAGGCGCTCGGTTACGAAGCGGACCAGCAGGCCGCGCTGATGCACGCCATCGGACGACCGTACGGGATGATCCTGGTGACCGGACCCACGGGCAGCGGCAAGACCGTATCGCTGTACACCTGTCTCAACATCCTCAACCAGCCGGGCATCAACATCTCGACCGCCGAGGATCCCTGCGAAATACAGCTCGCAGGCATCAACCAGGTCAACATGAACGACAAGGCAGGGCTCACCTTCGCCGCTGCGCTCAAATCGTTCCTGCGCCAGGATCCGGACATCATCATGGTCGGCGAAATCCGCGACCTCGAGACCGCGGATATCGCGATCAAGGCCGCGCAGACCGGCCACCTCGTGCTCTCCACGCTGCACACCAACGACGCGCCAACCACGCTCACGCGCCTGCTCAACATGGGGGTGGCGCCGTTCAACGTCGCATCGTCGGTGATCATGATCACCGCGCAACGGCTGGGCCGCAAGCTCTGTCCGCACTGCAAGAAGCCCGAAGACATTCCGCCCGAAGCGCTGCTGCGTGCAGGCTTCACCGAAGAAGATCTCGACGGCAGCTGGCAGACCTTCGGTCCGGTCGGCTGCGATCACTGCAAGGGCACGGGATACAAGGGCCGTATCGGCATCTACGAAGTGATGCCGATCAGCGACGACATGCGCCAGCTGATCATGCGCAACGGCAATGCGCTCGACATCGCGGCGCTGGCACAGAAGGAAGGCGTGCGCAACCTGCGTCAATCGGGCCTGTGGAAGGTCAAGGCCGGAGTGACGTCGCTCGAAGAAGTCGAAGCCGTCACCAACGAGTGAAGTAACCGCGAGGCACCTCATGGCCACCGCCACCGCAACCCGTCGCGACCCCGGCGTCAAGGAATACACCTACGTCTGGGAAGGCGTCGACCGCAACAGCCGCCAGGTGCGCGGCGAGCTGAAGGGCGCCTCCGAGACCGTCGTCACCACCACGTTGCGCCGGCAGGGCATCCGCGTCACCAGCATCAAGCGCCAGACCTTCCGCGGCGGGCGCAAGATCACCGACAAGGACATCGCATTCTTCACGCGGCAGTTCGCCACCATGCTCAAGGCCGGCGTGCCGCTGCTGCAGAGCTTCGAGATCGTCGCGCGTGGTCACAGCAACGCGCGCTTCTCGCGCCTGATGATGGACGTCAAGAACAAGGTCGAGACCGGTTCGAGCATGTCGCAGGCGTTTCGCGAGTACCCGCAGTACTTCGATGCGCTGTATTGCAACCTCGTCGCGGCAGGCGAAACGGCGGGCATGCTGGACGCGGTCCTGGAACGGCTCGCGACGTACAAGGAAAAGATCATCGCGATCAAGAGCAAGATCAAGTCCGCCTTGTTCTATCCGATCTCGGTCGTCGTGGTGGCCATTGTGGTGGTGTGGGTGATCATGGTGTTCGTGATCCCCGCGTTCAAGCAAGTGTTCAAGAGCTTCGGCGCCGACCTGCCGTTTCCCACGCAGCTCGCGATCGACATCTCGGACTTCGTGGTTGCATGGTGGTACCTCATCGCCGGCGTGATCGCGGGTGTCATCGTGTTCACCGCGGCGACGTTCAAGCGCTCGGCCGCAATGCGTCACACGGTGGATCGCCTGTTGCTCAAAGTGCCGGTGATCGGACCGATCCTGGAGAAGGCCACCATCGCGCGCTGGACGCGCACGCTGCAAACGATGTTCGCCGCCGGCGTTCCGCTGGTCGAATCGCTCGACGCGGTAGGGGGCGCCGCGGGCAACTCCGTGTACGCAGCGGCGACCAAGCGCATCCAGACCGAGGTCAGCACCGGTACCAGCCTTACCAACGCCATGGCCAACACCAAGCTGTTCCCGACCATGGTCCTGCAGATGACGCAGATCGGCGAGGAGTCGGGCTCGCTCGACAACATGCTCGGCAAGATCGCGGATTTCTTCGAACGCGAAGTCGACGATGCGGTTGCCGCGCTGTCGAGCCTGCTCGAGCCGCTGATCATCGTGTTCCTCGGCGTTGTGATCGGCGGCCTGGTCGTTGCGATGTACCTGCCGATCTTCAAGCTCGGGTCCGTCATCTGATCGATGCCGACGACGTCCGGCGGTCCGGTGCCACGCGCGCTTGCGTCGTTACGCGTCGCGCATCGGCAGCGCGATGACCGCCGCGCATCGGAGCGCGGCGATGCGCCGGCTGGACAATCGCGCGCACCATGAGTGACATGAAGCGTCCCGGGGCCATCCGCGGCTTGCCGCTCGCTGTGCGAGCGACAGCGATGCGGCGCAGCAGGGCAGTCGCAGGAGTGCTCCCGTGATGTTCGACACGGCCACCGCCATCGTGGTGGCCGCTGTCGTCGGCCTCTGCGTCGGCAGCTTCCTGAACGTTGTCGTTCACCGATTGCCCAAGATGCTCGAGCGCGACTGGCAGGCGCAATGCGCCGAGCTGCGCGGCGAGACATTGCCCGAGACCACGCGCTACAACCTGGCCGTGCCGCGCTCGGCGTGCCCGTCGTGCGGTCACCGCATCGGCGCGCTGGAAAACATTCCCGTGGCATCCTGGCTATGGCTTCGGGGCAAATGCTCGTCGTGCGGTACGCGCATATCGCCGCGCTACCCGCTCGTCGAACTGCTCGGCGGCGCACTGGCCGCTTACGCGGTTTGGCGATTCGGCCCGAGCTGGAAGGCGCTCGCGGCGTGCGTTTTTCTCTGGATGCTCGTTGCGTTGACGTTCATCGATTTCGACACGCAGCTGCTGCCCGACGATCTTACGCTCCCGCTGCTGTGGGCCGGGCTCATCGCCAACCTGTTCGAGCTGTTCGTGCCGCTCAAGACCGCCGTCCTCGGCGCGATTGCGGGATATCTTTCGCTATGGCTCGTGTACTGGCTGTTCCGCATCATCCGCGGCAAGGAAGGCATGGGGCACGGGGATTTCAAATTGCTCGGTGCGCTGGGTGCGTGGCTCGGCTGGCAGATGCTGCCCTTGGTGATCCTCCTGTCGTCGGTCGTAGGCGCGGTGATAGGCCTTCTGCTGTTGGTGTTCAAGGGGCGCGACCACGACATTCCGCTCGCGTTCGGCCCATATCTCGCCATCGCGGGCGCGATCGCGTTGTTCTTCGGCGATGCGATCCTCAAGGCATACCTGTACTAGGGCCTGTTAGCGCAGCGTTGTGCGGAGACGCCTCGACGTGACGCTGATCGTTGGTCTGACGGGAGGAATCGGGAGCGGCAAAACCGAGGTCGCCCGCCGATTCGTCACGCGTGGCATCGACGTGCTCGACGCCGACGACGTAGCGCACGCCCTGTCGCGGCCGGGCGAAGCGGGATACCTGGGCATCGTGCAACGCTTCGGGCCGCGCGCCGTCGCGCCCGACGCAACGCTGGATCGCGCCTGGTTGCGCGCGCGCGCCTTCGCGGACGCGGAGTTCCGCGCGCAGCTCGAGGGCATCCTGCATCCTCTCATTCGCGACGAGGTCGCGAACGCCATTGCGCAGTGGCGCTCGCCTTACGGAATCCTGGTGGTTCCTCTTCTTCTCGAAAAGGGTGGGCTGCGCGACCGCGTCGACCGCGTGCTCGTGGTCGATTGTCCCGAGGACGAGCAAGTGCGCCGGGTGATGTCGCGCAGCGGCCTGCCCGCCGACGAGGTGCGCCGTATCATGGCAGCTCAACTGCCGCGCGCGGAGCGACTCGCACAGGCGGACGACGTGATCCAGAACAGTGGCCCACCCGAGCTGCTCGAGGCGCAGGTCGAGCGGCTCGACCGGCGTTACCGGGAGATCGCCGCGCGTGCGGCATCATGACTCCTCCATCGCTGCGCGCGTTTTAAGGCAGAATGACCGAAGAACTTCGCCGAGCCTGCTCGATCGACCGAACGTGATCCGCTACGAGCATCCACTGAACGAGCGCATCCGCACGCTCATGCGCCTGGAAGACCTGTTCGTGCGCGCGCATTTCTTCGCCGCCCGCGATGCGGGGCCCGATCATCACGCCGCGCTGCTTTCGCTGTTCGAGATCACCGACGTCGCGGCCCGGGCGGACCTCAAGACCGACCTGCTGCAGGAGCTCGAGCGACAGAAGCAGATCCTCGCGCCGCTGCGCAGCAACGAGCAGATCGATCATGCGATGCTCGAGTCGCTGCTTGCGGATATCGATACGGTGAGCGCGCAGTTGCTCGGGCAGGCCGGCAAGGTCGGTGCGCACCTGCGCGACAACGAATGGCTCATGGCCATCAAGCAGCGCACCGCCCTGCCGGGCGGCGTCAGCGAATTCGACCTGCCCGCGTACCACTACTGGCTTCACCAGGCGCCGGCCGCGCGGCGCAACGATCTCGCCAGCTGGATCGAGCCGTTCGAGGCCATTCGCGCCGGACTCACGATCATCCTTCGCCTGCTGCGCGAGAACGCCCGTGTCAGCCGCCACACGGCCACACGCGGCGCCTTCCAGCTGATGCTCACGACCACCAAGGTGGCGCAATTGCTGCGGCTGACGCTCGCCAAGGAACTTCCTTGCGTGCCGGAGATCAGCGCCAACAAGTACGCGCTCAACATCCGGTTCATCGGCGTCTCCGGCATGGATCGCGGAACGGTGTTCGAGCACAACGTCGAGTTCGACCTCGCGTTCTGCAACCTGTAGCGCCGCCCGAGCGTCGTCGCGTACGACCAGCCCTATAGTCGTCATGCCAACCATGAAACCGTCGCCGCGCGTGGTCAGCTGTCCGCACTGCGGCAAGCCGGTCGAATGGACCGCCGAATCGAAGTGGCGTCCGTTCTGCTCGGAACGCTGCAAGACGATCGACCTTGGCGCATGGGCCACCGAGCGTTATCGCATCGCAGCCGGCGAAGCAACCGAGGAGTCAGAGCTCCCCGACGAGGATCCGTCCGCGCCGGAGCGTTGAGAGGCGGCGCTGCGCAGTAGTCGTTGCACGCGAGCGGGGACAGGCGCGGCATAGCGCACCAGCACGCTGTTGCGCGCGATGTCGCTATTTCAGGGGCCCGGAGGCCAGGCGGCGCGACGCAGCGCGATTCCATGCGCGCCGTGATCGATCGCGTCGTCGAGATCGGCGTGCGTCAGCCCGCCGAGCGCATAGACCGGCAGACGGTTTGCCACGATGCGCGCGGCAAATCCATCCCAGCCCAGCAGTGCGGCATCGGGATGCGTGGGCGTCGCACGCACCGGACCGAGGACCGCGAAATCGATCTCCAGTTGCGCGGCGCGCACGATCTCGTCGTGCGTGTGGCACGAAGCCGCAACCATCATGTCGCGCGGACGCGCAGTGGCCTGCGCCAGATCGGCCGAGGTCCAATGCACGCCTGCAAGTCCAAGGGAGCGCACGGCATCGACATCGTTGCCGTTGAGGAGCAGCTTGGCTTCGTAGGGTCGCGCAAGCTCCGCCAGGCGTTTCGCGAATCCGTTTCGCCGCTGCAGCGGCCATGTTTTTTCGCGGATCTGCACCAAACGCAAACCGTCGCGCATCGCATCGCGGGCTCGCTGCAGGAACGCGTCCTCGCCCATGTCCGCGGCGCAGGTGATGCCGTAGACGGTGGGCAATGCCAGCGCAGCGAGGACCCGCGTATTCGCCGGCAGCAGCGGTGCAACATCGAAGCGACCGGGCCACTGCCACGCGAACGCCTGCCCGTCATGACCGTGCGGCTCGCCACGCCAGCTCAGCACCCTGAAGAAATGCAGCAAGACGTGCGCGTGCGGGTAGACGTACTCCTGCGTGATCCACGGTGCGGCGCGCACCACGTCGAGACCCAGCTCCTCGTGCAATTCGCGCGCAAGAGCGTGCGCTGCGGTCTCTCCAGGTTCCAGCTTGCCGCCGGGAAACTCCCAATAGCCCTCATAAGGCTTGCCCGGTGGCCTTTGCGCCAGCAGCACGCGACCGTCGGGGTGATGGATGACGGCGGCGGCAACCTGGGTGATGCGATGGGCGATGGACGATGGGCGATGGAGGTTGGTCACCGGCACTCGCTGTGATGGTCAATGGGCGATCGGCGATGGGCCCTTGCCTGCGACCCTTGGCCGCTGTGAAACGCATAACGACGCGCGCACCAAGCCGCTCGAGCTCCCGCAATGCGCGATGACTCGCTCCACGGCTGGTCCTGCCGCCCTATCGCCTATCGCCGGTCGCCCCGAGCCCGCCTATCGCCTGCCCTTCAGCCCGCTCGCTCCCGCGTAATGCTTGGCGAACTGCCACGCGACGCGCCCGCTGCGCGAACCTCGTTGCAACGCGAACTGCAGCGCTTCGCGCATGCGCGCCTCGCCGTCGCGACCGCTCGCCCCTTTGATTCCGTAGTGCGCGAGCCACCCGTCGACGGCCGCGAGGTAGTCGTCCTGCGCGAAGGGATAGAACGAGATCCACAATCCGAACCGCTCGGACAGGGAGATCTTCTCCTCGACCGATTCGCCCGGATGAACCTCCTCGCCGACGTGACGGGTCTCGAGGTTCTCGGAGAAGTATTCCGGCAGCAGGTGACGCCGATTGGAAGTCGCGTAGATGAGCGCGTTGCCCGTCGCACCGGCAATCGAACCGTCGAGCATGACCTTGAGCGCCTTGTAGCCCGCCTCGCCCGCGTCGAAGGTGAGATCGTCGCAGAACACGATGAAGCGATGCCGATCGGTCTCGATGCGCTCGGTGATGTCGGGCAGGTCGACCAGGTCGGCCTTGTCGACCTCGATCAAGCGCAAGCCACGGCTCGCATACTTCGCGAGCATCGCCTTGACCAGCGAGGACTTGCCGGTGCCGCGCGAGCCGGTGAGCAGCACGTTGTTGGCCGGCAATCCCTGCACGAACTGGCGCGTGTTCTGGTCGATGATGCGTTTCTGGTCGTCGATCGCGACCAGGTCGTCGAGCGCGATGGCGTGCGGATGCGCGACGCCCTGCAGGTAACCACGGCCGTTGCGCTTGCGCCAGCGCGCCGCTGTGACGTTGCGCCAGTCCGGGTCCGGCTGAACGGGCGGAAGGAGCTGCTCGACGCGGGCGAGGACGGATTCGGCCCGCGCGATGAGCTCTGCGAGCGGTTTGCTGTTATCGGGCATCGAGTGGGGCGATGGATGATAGGCGATCGGCGATGGACCCATGCACGTGCGAACGCATCGACTTCTTTACGACGATCCGTTTGTCTTCCCGTACGCGGCGCGCCACCGCGTCGCGCAACGCGAACGCATCGCGGCGTGCCGCGCACCTCATGTCACGCCGCGCTGCCGCTCGCAAAGACGCATCGCCTATCGGCCGTCGCCGCATTCACGTACGGTACTCCGCATTGATCTTCACGTACTCGTGCGAAAAATCGCAGGTCCACACCGTCGCCCGAGCCGCACCGCGACCAAGATCGACGCGCACACGGATCTCGTCCTGCTTCATGACGCGCTGCCCGTCCTCCTCGCGGTACGATGTCGCGCGACCGCCGCGTTCGACCACCAGCACATCGTCGAGCCAGAACGACACGCGCGACGGATCGAGATCGGCCGCCGCGCTGTTGCCGATCGCACATACGATGCGGCCGAGGTTGGGATCGGACGCGTAGAACGCCGTTTTCACCAGCGGCGAATGCGCGATGCCGAATCCCACGCGACGACACTCCGCCGCGTCGCGGCCGCCCGACACTTCGATGGCAATGAACTTGGTCGCGCCTTCGCCATCGCGCACGATCGCTTGCGCAAGCTCGATCGCAACCGATTCGATCGCCGCGCGCAGTTGTGCCAAGCGCGGGTCGGCGGCGTCGTCGATCGAACGCATGGCCGCTTTGCCGCTCGCCGCGATGACGAAGCTGTCGTTGGTCGACGTGTCTCCATCGACCGTTGCGCAATTGAACGACGCGTCGGCGACGTCGCGCGCGAGGGTGGCGAGCAACGGCGCCGATATCGGCGCGTCGGTTGCCATGAACGCCAGCATCGTCGCCATGTCCGGGTGAATCATCCCGGCACCTTTGGCGATACCGGTCACGGTTACGTCGACGCCGTCGAGCGCCACACGGCGCGAGGCGCCCTTGGGCACCGTGTCGGTGGTCATGATCGCCTGCGCCGCGGCGAACCAACCGTCCGCGCGCGCAGCGGCACGAGCGAGCGGAATGCCCGCGACGACGCGATCGACCGGCAACGGCTCCATGATCACGCCGGTCGAGAACGGCAGCACTTCTTCGGGCGCGCAATTCAACGCCTGCGCGACGCGCACGCATGTGGCGCGCGCATCGGTGAGCCCTTTCTCGCCAGTGCCCGCATTGGCGTTGCCAGCATTGACCAGCAGCGCGCGGAAGTTCAGGCCGTAAGCGTGCTCGCGCGCCAGATGATCGCGGCACACCAGCACCGGCGCCGCGCAAAAGCGGTTCTGGGTAAAAACGCCGGCGGCAACCGAGCCGGGCTCGGCAACCACGAGAACGACGTCGTCGCGGTCCCAGTTCTTGATGCGCGCGCGAGAGGTGCCGAGCGTGATGCCTGCAACGGGAAGGAGTTGCTCAGGCTTCGGTGGTGAATAGCGAACCGGCATGAGCGCCCCCCCACCCTAACCCTCTCCCCGCACGGCGGGGAGACGGAATCGCGTCAGCGATGCTTCCTGAGCGTTAGGAAATATCAACCATGTTAGCGAGAAGTACCATCCAAGGGCGTTGCTCGCCGAAGGCGAGAGCGCGCGCACGGCACTCGTTGTCGCGTTCGTATCGCGCGACGGCCTAACGGCGTTGACCGCCGCGGCAGCGACGGTCCAACGCGTTGGGGCGTCTCGGAAACTCACGGCGGCGAGCGACGACGCCTACGAAGCCGCTCTGTCAGCCGAGCCGGCCATGGCAGTGTTTGTACTTCTTGCCGCTCCCGCACGGGCACGGATCGTTGCGCCCGACCTTTTCGCCGGCGCGTACGAACGGCGGCGGCGGTGCAACCGCCACTTCGCCGTTGCCATTCCCATTGCCGGCGGCCGCAGTCCCCAGAGCCTCGTCGTAGCCGGCGTGCTGATAGCGCACGTTGCTCACGGCAGGCTGCGGCTCGACCGCCTGCGCGTCTTCCTGGCTGCGGAACACCACCGTCAGCACCATGCGCACGACGTCGTGCTTGATGCGATCGAGCATGTCGGAGAACAGCTCGAAGGCTTCGCGCTTGTATTCCTGCTTGGGATTCTTCTGCGCGTAACCACGCAGATGGATGCCCTGACGCAGGTGATCGAGGAGCGCCAGGTGCTCGCGCCAGTGATGGTCGACCGTCTGCAACATCATTGCGCGCTCGAACTGACGCATCACCTCCGCGCCGATCGCGCTTTCGCGTGTCCGCCACGCTTCCTCGGCGAGATCCGCGACGCGTTCGCGGATCTTCGCGTCGTCGAGCTCCTCGTCGTCCTTGAGCCACTGCTGGGCCGGCGCGCGGATCTGGAATTCCGAGGCGAGCATCGTTTCGAGGCCCGGCAGATCCCATTGCTCCTCGACCGACTCGGGCGGCACGAAGCGGCGCACGACGTCGTCCATCTCGCCGCGCACCATGTTGCGGATCGTCTCGGCGACGTCGTCGCCTTCGAGCAGCTCGTTGCGCTGCTGGTAGATCACGCGCCGCTGATCGTTGGCGACGTCGTCGTATTCCAGGAGCTGCTTGCGGATGTCGAAGTTGCGCGACTCGACGCGGTTCTGCGCCTTGGCGATGCTGCGATTGACGATCGGATGCTCGATCGGCTCGCCCTCCGGCATCTTGAGCCGCTGCATGATCCCGGACAGGCGTTCGCCGCCGAAGATGCGCAGCAGCGGGTCTTCGAGCGAGAGATAGAAACGCGAGCTGCCGGGGTCGCCCTGGCGTCCCGAACGGCCGCGCAACTGGTTGTCGATGCGACGCGACTCGTGACGCTCGGTGCCGATGATATGCAGCCCGCCCGCCTTGATCACCGCATCGTGACGCACCTGCCAGTCGGCGCGCAGATTGTTGATCTGCAGATCCTTGTCGGTCTGCATCAGCGTCGAGTCTTCGCGGAGCTTGAGGATCTGCGGTTCGATGGCGCCGCCGAGCACGATGTCGGTGCCGCGCCCGGCCATGTTGGTCGCGATGGTGATGGTGCCGGGCTTGCCGGCCTGCGCAACGATTTCGGCTTCGCGCTCGTGCTGCTTCGCGTTCAGCACCTGGTGCGGCAGCTTTTCCTTCTCCAGATAACCGGACAGAAGCTCGGAGTTCTCGATCGACGTCGTGCCGACGAGCACCGGCTGCCCGCGCTTATGGCAGTCCTTGATGTCGGCGGTGATCGCGTCGACCTTCTCCTGGAAGGTGCGGAACACCAGATCGTTCTCGTCGCGGCGAACCATCGGGAGGTTGGTCGGAATGACCACCGTCTCGAGGTGATAGATCTGCTGGAACTCGAACGCCTCCGTGTCGGCCGTGCCCGTCATGCCGGCGAGCTTCTGGTACATCCGGAAGTAGTTCTGGAAGGTGATCGACGCAAGCGTCTGGTTCTCGCGCTGGATCGGCACGCCTTCCTTGGCTTCCACGGCCTGGTGGAGCCCGTCGGACCACCGCCGGCCCGGCATCAGCCGCCCGGTGAACTCGTCGACGATGATCACCTGGCCGTCCTGGACGACGTATTGCTGGTCGCGCAGGAACAGAGCGTGCGCGCGCAGCGCGGCGTACAAGTGATGCATCAACGCGATGTTGTGCGAGTCGTACAGGCTCGAGCCGGCGGGGATGAGGCCCGCCCTGCTGAGCAGGCCCTCGGCGTGCTCGTGACCCTCTTCGGACAGCAGGACCTGCCGGCCCTT
Source organism: Casimicrobiaceae bacterium (assembly GCA_035542515.1). Classification (GTDB taxonomy): domain Bacteria; phylum Pseudomonadota; class Gammaproteobacteria; order Burkholderiales; family Casimicrobiaceae; genus VBCG01. Next base: position 4,439 of record DATKLH010000230.1, on the reverse strand, counting down.
TTCGTCCACCCAGTAGTCGCCCGGGCCTTTCTCGTCGGGCTGGCGCGTGAGCTTCGGCGCGAGCTCGTTGAGACGGTAGTACAGCTCGACGTTGTCATCCGACTGGCCCGAGATGATCAACGGCGTGCGCGCTTCGTCGATCAGGATCGAGTCGACCTCGTCGACGATGGCGTAGTTCAGGCCGCGCTGCACGCGCTCGCTCGTCGCGAACACCATGTTGTCGCGCAGGTAGTCGAAGCCGAACTCGTTGTTGGTCCCGTAGGTGATGTCGGCCGCGTAGGCGCGCTGCTTGTCCTCGTGCGGCATCTGCGAGAGGTTCACGCCCACGGTCAAGCCGAGGAAGCGGTAGATGCGGCCCATCCAGTCCGCGTCGCGCTGCGCGAGGTAATCGTTGACCGTGACGATATGCACGCCTTTGCCGGCCAGGGCATTCAGGTAAGCGGGCAAGGTGGCGACCAGCGTCTTGCCTTCGCCGGTCCGCATTTCCGCGATCTTGCCGTTGTGCAACGCGATCCCGCCGATCAGCTGCACGTCGAAATGGCGCATGTTGAGGGTGCGTTTGCCGGCTTCACGCACCACCGCGAACGCCTCGGGCAGGACTTCGTCGAGCGTCGCACCCTCGGCGACACGCTGCTTGAGCTCCTGCGTCTTCGCGCGCACGGCATCGTCGGATAACGCGCCGATGACGGGCTCGAGCGCGTTGACCTCGCGCACCGCCTGGGCGTACTGCTTCAGGAGCCGCTCGTTGCGACTGCCGAAAATGCGGGTGAGGATGTTGGAGATCATGGACGCGAAAGCCGATCCGCCGCTAGTGTGAAGTTGGGGTCACGCGTTTGCAAATGCCCGCCCGACCGCCGGGGTTGGAGTTGTCACGACGCTGCCGACAACAGCATCTAGCTTGGCGCCGCGTCCTTGAAAAACAAGAGGGAGCAGTGTCTGGGACGCCCCCGGGCGGCGGCCGGTTCACGAACCTGTGCCCGGGCCGGTACGCGACGTGCTCGGCGTCACGTCGCATCGCCTCTCGCGTTGGATTTCGCCGGGAAACGTCCGGGTGGCGCTAACGGACGGCTTGCAGAAACCGTGCCGGGTTCTGCGGGATGCCATTGAGGCGCACCTCGAAGTGCAGGTGCGGCCCGGTCGACCGGCCAGTGGATCCTACCGTGGCGATACGCTGTCCGCGGACGACCAGCTCCCCTTCCTTCACGAACAGCTGCGACGCGTGTGCGTAGCGCGACACGAGGCCGTTGCCGTGGTCTATCTCAACCATTTTACCATATTGGGGGTGCCACTCCGCGAACACGACCTTGCCGCTCGCCGCTGCGACAATGGGCGTTCCAGAGAGGGCGGGGAAGTCGATGCCTTCGTGGAAGGACTGCTGACCGGTGAACGGGTCGATGCGGTTGCCGAAGTTGGACGAGAAGAAGCCGTCTATGATCGGCAGCAGCGTGGGCAGGAACTTGCGGTTCGCCGAGCTCTCGACCAACAGCGCCTCGAGCACGCCGAGCTGATCCGAGCGCTGGTTCACCTGCTGCACCAGCCGATCGAGCAGACCGGCGAATTGGGGGACCGACAGATTGCGCGCGAGCGTCGAAGGCTCGGGACCACCGCGCCCGGGTGCGCTATCGAGCTGCAGCGCTTCGAGCTCCTGAGGTTTGAGCCCCGCGACTTTGGCCAAACGTTCGCCCAGCCAGTCCAGTCGCATCATGCGCGCCTGCAGCTCGCCCAGTCGCATCGCCATGGCGTTGAGATGGCCCTGGATGCGTTCCTGCTCGCGCTGCGCCTCGGCCCGCTGGTCGGCGAGCACGATCGCCTGCAGCCACGGGTGCTGCACGGCAGCGGCCCACTTGAGGGTGATGAAATTGAAGGCGAGCGTGAACGACACGAACAGCGTGACGAGCGCCAGACTGCCCACCGTCCAGTGACGCCAGTCGAGCGTGAGCGTGCGCGCTCGTGCATTGGCGCCGGTGACCAGAATGATATTCAATTGGGCTTGCCTCCCCTACTCAAAGCCCTGCCGACATCTTCATGCCCAAACCGGCCCCGCGATCCTTCACGCGAGTCCTCGACGAAGACCCTCGGCTCAACTCGTGGAAAATCCGTCACGAACGCGAGCAGTCCCTGACGGAGGCACTGCGCCGGCGCCTGCCGCGGCCGCTCGGGGAGCGAATACGGGTCGCCGAAATCCGCGCTGGAACGCTGGAGGTCGTCACCTCTGCGGGTGCGATAGCGGCTGCCGTCCGGCAGCGCGCCCCCGACCTGCTGGCAGCCCTACAGCGCGAAGGCCACGACTTTACTGAATTAAGGGTGCGTGTGCAAGTTGGGGCAACTACGCAGTCGCCCCCGAAAGTCCCGTCGCGTCAATGGGATAGTGGCAGCGCCAGCGCCCTGTTCCGGCTTGGCGACACGCTTGGCCCGGGACCGCTGAAAATTTCGCTGACGCGCTGGTCGCGCCGCGCGCGAGGCCGCTAGCGCACGATGCGCCCGACGGCAAACCAGACGAACACGCCGAGAAGCAGGAGCAACGTGTACTGCGCAACGCGCAAAACGAAGCGCAGGTAGCGACGGTCGCGCTTGACGGCGTAGAGCACGAGCGCGACGACGATGCTCGCGAGCGCGAAGAAGAACAGGACTCGGACAAGGGCCACGGGCGGACGATCCGCGATCTAGCGATGCACGCGCGCTTGCATTGCGCGTCGCGTCGAAGGGCGCGACCGCGCGCCATCGGGACGACATTGGTTCACGGTTGCGCTCGCCGCCAACGCTGCGTCGGCGCGGTCGCTATGCCGGCTTCGGCGCCCAGGCGTGGAAAGCGGCGGGAAGGTCGGCATCGGCCGCGAACGACACCAGCTCGTACGCGGTGGGCTGCGCAAGCAGCGCACGCGCCAATGCGTTGTTCAGCGTGTGGCCCGACTTGTAGGCGGTGTATTGCGCGACCAGCGGATGACCGAGCAGGTACAGGTCGCCGATCGCGTCGAGCACCTTGTGCTTGACGAACTCGTTGTCGTAACGCAGGCCCTCGCTGTTCAGCACGCGCGTTTCGTCCAGAACGATCGCGTTCTGGAGGCTGCCGCCGAGCGCGAGCCCCGCCGCGCGCATCGCCTCGACGTCCTGCATGAACGCGAAGGTTCGCGCCCGCGCGACTTCCTTCACATACGAATGCTCGGCGAAGTCGATGACCACGCGCCGGCTTTCCGACCCGAACACCGGATGCGGGAAGTCGATGGTGAAGTCGAGCTTGAAGCCGTTGAACGGCTCGAAGCGCGCCCACTTGTCGCCGTCGCGCACTTCGACTGGCGTATTGACTCGAAGGTAGCGCTTCGGGGCCTTCTGCTCCTCGATGCCCGCCGACTGCAGAAGGAAGATGAACGGTCCGGCGCTGCCATCCATGATCGGGACTTCCGGGCCGGCCACGTCGACATGGAGGTTGTCGATGCCCAGCCCCGCGAGCGCCGAGAGCAAGTGCTCGACCGTCGAAATGCTGGTGCCGTCCCGCTTGAGCGTGGAGGAGAGCCGCGTGTCGCCGACGTTGCCTGCAACCGCGGGAATGGTGACCGGCTGCGGCAGGTCGACGCGTCGGAAGACGATGCCGGTATCGGGCTGCGCCGGACGCAACGTGAGCTCCACGCGCGCGCCGGTGTGCAGGCCCACGCCGACGGTCTTGGTCGCATTCTTGAGCGTGCGTTGCTTGAGCATGGTCGCGGTCGCCGGCGGCGCCTCGCGCAGTGTGCCGCGTCGTGGACGCAACCCCTTGTGGCGACGCGTCCGCGCAGTCGGCTCGTGACCGAATTTTACCATGCCGACCCCTCGTGGACCGCTCCGGCACGGCCCGGTTTGTTTCGGGCTGTTTCAGCGCTGCTCATTGGCTTCGACGACCGGATCAGTCGGCTTGTTTGCGGAGGAAGGCCGGGATCTCGGAAGCATCGAACGAGGGCAGCGAATGCGACACGTGCTGGCGACCGCGGCGAACCACCGCCGGCTGGTCGAGCTTGTCGTAATCGATCGTCTCGGTAACGGTCATGCCGACGTTGTCGGTGCCGGTGCGCTCGACCACGGTTTCGAATACTTCGAGCTTGGGCGGACGCTTCGCGGCGACCTGAACGCCACCCAGGCCGGTCGCGATCATGGTGACCCGCAAGCGATCTTCCATCGCATCCTCGATGACGGTGCCCACGATCACCATCGCGTCCTCGGCGGTGAACTCCTTGATCGTGTTCATCACCTCGTGGTACTCCTTCATCTTGAGTCCCGACGACGCGGTGATGTTCACCAGCACGCCGCGCGCGCCAGCGAGGTTGACGTCCTCGAGCAGCGGGCTCTTGACCGCCTGCTGCGCAGCCATCCGCGCACGGTCGGCGCCGCCGCTGGTCGCCGAGCCCATCATCGCCATGCCGACTTCGCCCATCACCGTGCGCACGTCGGCGAAGTCGACGTTCACCAGC